>JAGBPE010000134.1 GCA_017633495.1 Bacteroidales bacterium
CAATTCTTTCAAAAACTCGATTTTTGCTGCCTTGTTGGGGAATTTGTCAGGCCGATCTTCAAATTCACTCTCAATCAAGTCGCTAATTGTGAATTCCCATCCCAAACCTTCTTCGTCTGGGGCTACATAAAAATAGTAATCATTCATATTCATCATCCCTGATACGTGTCGGGCGCAACTGTTATTACTTGGTACTACTTGCTTAATTGTCGATTCACTCCTCGCACTCCTTCTCATCCAAATACTCCCCAAACGTCCGGCGGTCATGATAAGATCCTCCTTCCTGACTGTGATGAATTTGGAGAGCAGATCCCGCACGCCGTTGATGTCCGCCGCGAAGCACTCTTCGGTGGGGTCTGGTTCCAGAAAGGTGTACCACGACCATAGACGCTCGAACGTCATTTTCAATGCAATCCAAAGAGCAAACATCCCCGGACTGATTTCGTGAAGGTTGTTGGGCATCAATAGTACTTCATCTATCAGTTCGTCAAGGTGAATGTCGCATTGCAGGAATGGCACTTTGTCGGTCTCCATGTCGAGCATGATGGGCAGACATCGCTGAAATAGATAGTGCGGGTTTTCTTGCTCGTAGAATTCCAATGCCTTGTCCAGTCTATCCAATGTGCCCATAATGGTCAGTTTTTTGTTGCTTGATGTTTTTTTTCTCACAAAACAGCTTGAATAATAGCGGTTTGTTCTTGCCGGCAAAAATAGCGCACAGGTGTGCAAAAACGTGGCACAGGACCAACACGCTTTTGATCATGTCCATATTCAACTGAACAATTCGATTTGCTGCGGCGAATTGCCAAATCCTGCGAAAATCCCACTATAAAATTTAACAATTCAAAAGTCAAATTGTTAAATTTTTGTGCATTCTGTTGACTGCCAATGCCAAAGAAAATTTTCAAAACTCTTGACAAACGCCTTTCAGTGTTGTATATTTGCAACGTAGTTATACATGGTTTTTTAAATCATCAAAATAAAAAAAACGAACTGGTCAAAAATTTTGACCGGTTCAACCGCCAGAAGCATTCAACGGTAATGCCAAGGGTTTTCACCGAGAAGGGCCGCTATATGCTGGCCACGATTCTGAAGAGTCCGAAGGCAGTGGAAACCACCATCGCCATTGTGAGGCATACGCAAGGTGGATGTGATCGTCTCTGGCAATCACATCTAACCCGAAAAACAAACTAAGAAAACTTGACATATATATCAATAATTTTTATAATTTTGCAGCGTTATGAAAAAGAAGACCACATTGGATAAAATATCCGAGTCGCAAAAAACTACACTCTACTCCATCAGCTTCGAAAAGGACGGCACAACCGAGTTTGAAAAATTCGTGTCGGAATTCGAAATGAATGCTCAATACAACTCTGATTATCAAAGAATTATTGCAGCATTGCAAGTCATTTTAGAACGAGGGGCTCTGGAGCGGTTCTTCCGTCCCGAAGGGAAAATGAACGACAACGTGCATGCAATACCCATAAGTGGAGGCAAACTAAGACTGTATTGTCTTCGCATTTCCGAGCAAATCATCATTCTCGGGAACGGCGGGGTTAAAAGTACGAAGAGTTATCAGGAAGATCCCAAGTTGTATGGCTACGTACTTGATTTGCAACGGTTTGAGAAAATTCTGAAGGAAAACATCGAAAAGGGCTATATCATCGTTGATGAAAAAGAGCTCATTGGAACAGAGAATATAATTTTCGAAATATGAACAACAAGCAAGAATGGTTCAAGTCTAAGGTGGAGCAAGTTTCTCCGGAAATAATGTCGGAAGTTCAGCTGTCGGCAGGTATCATAGCACGTATCGACAAACTTCTGAAAGAGAAAAACATGACGCAACGTGACTTGGCGCGAAAGCTTGGAAAAGACGAAGCCGTGGTTTCGCGCTGGACCACAGGTTTCCCAAATTTCACCCTTCGCACCTTAGCTCAAATCTCAAATGCTTTGGGCGAACCGCTGGTCAAATTGGCGGAATAGGCAGAAGACCAAGAAAATGTCCAAGTCGAGAACCAAGTTGAGCACCAAGTAACTAACCAGGTAACTAACGAAGTCGCAATTTGAACTGCTTGCAACAGAGAGAAATGAGGTGGTGGAAAATTTCCACCGGTTCGAGAGACAAAAGCATTCTTCTGTTTTCCCCAAAGCTTTCACCGAGAAACACCCCTACAACAACCTTAACGCAATCCGCGCGCACGCTTCTGCGTCAGCGAGCGCGTGGTGGTGGTTCGTCATCGGACAGCCGCAAGCTTCGGCCACCGTGTGCAACTGGTGGTTGGGTAACCTCCGTCCGAAATGGCGGCGGGAGGCGCGACAGGTGCAGTGGAACTCGTAATCGGGATAGTCCATCTGGTATACTTTGAACACCGCCCGCAGGCAGCCTTCGTCAAACGGACTGTTGTGCGCCACTAAGGGCAATCCCTCGATCAGCGGCTCGATTTGTCGCCACACCTCGGGGAACACCGGCGCGTTGTCCGTGTCCTCGTGCGTGAGTCCGTGAACCTCCTGACAGAACCAAGCGTAGTAGTCGGGCTCGGGTTTGATGAGACTGTAGAACGTGTTGGCGATGAGGCCGTTGCGCACAACCACCACGCCCACGCTGCACACACTGCTGCGCTCTCCATTGGCGGTCTCGAAATCTATGGCGGCAAAATCTTGCATGATGGGCTCTTTTTTCAGGGTGCAAAAATAACTAAAATGCGGGAAACGAGCAAAACTGATGGTGCCTAACCAAAAAAAAATCCCGCATCGTCTTGCAACGGTGCGGGATTTCACTGTAGAGACGCGATTAATCGCGTCTCTACTTCAGCCCTCTGTTCTTCAACAGCGGCTCAATAGAGGGTTCCTGACCGCGGAAGGCGATGTACAAGGTCATGGCGTCGGCGGTGTTGCCCTTCTCCAAGATGTTGGTTCTGAAGGAGGTGGCGGTTGCCGGATCGAAGATGCCGTGGTCCTTGAAGCATTGGTATGCGTCGTTGTCCAAGACGGCCGACCAGGTGTAGCTGTAGTAGCCCGCACCGTAACCGCCGGCGAAAATGTGCTGGAAGTACGGGCTTCTGTATCTTGAAATAATGGACGAAATCAAGCCGATCTTGTCCATCTGTTGATTCTCATAATCAGGCAGTTTGATGCTGACGGGCGAGGTGACGGTGTGGTAGTCCATGTCCAAAATGGAGGCGGCCAACAGTTCGGTGTTGATGAAGCCCTGACCGTAGGTGGCGGCTGCCTCGATCTTCTTGACGAGCGCGTCGGGGATCAGTTCGCCGGTCTTGTAATGGTGGGCGTAAACTTTCAGCACCTCAGGCTCGAAGGCGAAGTGTTCCATAAACTGTGACGGCATCTCCACAAAGTCGCGCGGAACGTTGGTGCCCGACAAAGTGGGGTAGTGACAGCGCGACAGGATACTGTGCAGCGCGTGACCGAACTCGTGGTAGAGGGTCTGCGTCTCGTCGATGTTGAGCATGGCGGGCTTGTCGCCGACGGGTTTCGTGAAGTTGAAGACCAGCGACACCACCGGAATGTGGTTGTTGCCGTCGCGGTCGTAGTATTGCTCGCGGAAGTTGGTCATCCACGCGCCGCTGCGCTTGCTCTCGCGCGGGAAAAAGTCCATGTAGACCACGGCGATCACTTCGTTGTTGTCAATGACCTCGTATGCCTTCACATCCTTGTGATACACAGGGATTTCGTTGTTCTCTTTGAAGGTCAAACCGTACAGTCTTTCGCAAACGTAGAAGAGACCTTTGCGGGCGGAGTCGAGGGCGAGATAAGGACGGATGTCGTCGTCGTTGAGGTCATATTTCTCCTTTCTCAGCTTCTCGGAATAGTAACGCCAGTCGTAGGGTTGCAGCTCGCCGGAGATGCCGTCTTTGGCCATCATCTTCTGATATTGCGTGGCCTCCTCCTTGGCTTTCGCGAGGGCGGGCTCCCAAACCTTCATCAGCAGTTCATAGACGTTGTCGGCGTTCTTGGCCATGCAATCGTCCAGCACGTAGTTGGCATAATTGTCGAAGCCGAGGATTTTAGCTTTCTCCAAACGAAGGTTCACGATCTCGTTGATAATCTTCTTGTTAGAGTAGTTGCCGTCCAAGCAGCGGGTGGAGTAGGCAGTCCAAAGTTTCTTGCGCAGTTCGCGGTTCTGGCAGTTTTGGAGGAAGGGTTCCATCGACGGGAGGTGGATGGTGAAGGCGTATTTGCCCTTGGCGTTCTCCATGCCGTCGGCGGTCTCTTTGGCAGTGGCCAATTGGTTCTCCGTCAGACCTTTGAGGTCCTCTTCATTGTCCACGAAGAGCACGTAGTCGTTGGTGGCGCCCAGCACGTTGTTGCCGAACTTGAGGGTGAGGGCAGACAACTTCTCGTTGATTTCGCGGAAGCGGGCCTGTTTGTCAGCGGGCACATTGGCACCACCGCGCTCGAAGTCCTTGTAGATGACCTCCAGCAGACGCATCTGTTCGTCGTTGAGGTTCTCTTTCTCACGGTTGTTATAGACGGCCTTGATGCGCTCGAACAGCTTGGCGTTCAGCATAATGTCGTCGCCGTGACGGGTAAGCAGCGGGAAGATGGTGTCGGAGAGCTTCTCCATCTCGGGACTGTTCATGCACTCGGCGAGGTTCATGAAAACGGAGGAAACTTTCGTCAGCAGCTCGCCGCTGTATTCGTAGGGGATGATGGTGTTGGCGAAGGTGGGTTCCTCTTTGCTGTCGCAGATGGCCTGGATGTTCTCCATCTGCTGGCGCATACCTTCCTGAATGGCAGGCAGATAGTCGGTGGTTTTGATCTCCTCAAACGGCGGCACACCGTAAGGGGTGTTCCACTCCTTCATGAAGGGGTTGTTGGCCAGCTCCGGGTTCTCGGCCGTCTTTTTCTTGCACGCGCCGCTCAAAACGACAGTCGCTACTACTAAACTCATAATGAATGATTTACGTTTCATATTGTTAAATTTTATTGATTTGCAACCCATTATAAAATTGTCGGCAAAAATACGGATTCCCCCGTTTGATACGGGGCGGTGTTGATAAATAATCATAAGTTTAAGGACTTGCGCTTTCGGCTAAAAAGTGTATCTTTGCCCCCTTGTTTTAAATAGATGTAATCGATGCAAGCTTTAACCCTTAACCTCTAATCTTTAACCCATAAACTCTAAACCTTAAACCTTAAACTATCTAATGGAAAAACGTTTTTGGAACGAATATCAAAAAGAGATTGCAGACGACCACTTCTTCTACGAGCGGAGCTGCATCCGGCAGACCTTCTTCCCTGGTTCGGAGGCGGCCTTCCTGAACATCATGCGCAATGACCTCGGAAAGGATGTCTACGACTCTTCGCATCAGCATACTTGCACGGGCATTGGCTACCATTCCGATGTGGTGCCGTTCGAGACAACCATGACCATCGTGGCGCGCCTTTTCTCGCTGATGACCGAGAAGGGCTACAAAAACTATGTGCCCTCGTGCGTCACCTCCTTCGGGGTGATGACCGAGCTCATCGAGAAATGGAAGGAGCAGCCCGAGATTCTGGAGAAGGCCCGCGACTATCTGTACAAAGCCACGGGCCGGACGTTCGAGATGCCCGAGAACATTGTGCATCCTTCGGATTTGATCTTCAAATTCCGCTTCGAGTTGAAGGAGAAGATGAAATACCAATTGATTAACCGATTCACCGGCAAGCCGTTGCGTGGCGTGGAGCACATCGGTTGCCACTATGCCAAGATTTTCCCTAAGCACGGAATCGGCAATGCCGAGTTCCCTTACGTGCTGGCCGGCATGATCGAAGCCTGGGGCGGCGAGGTGGTCGATTACCCCGAACGCCGTCACTGCTGCGGCTTCGGCTTCCGACAGTACCTCGTGCAGGAGAATCGCGGCTATTCCATCGCCAATTCCAAGAAGAAGTTCGAGTCCATGGAACCCTACGAACCCGACTTCATCGTGGCCAACTGCCCCGGCTGTGCCATGTTCCTCGACAAGTGGCAATACACCATCGCTGAGATGGAGCACAAGACCTACGACAAGGAGGGCTACGGCATTCCGGTGCTCACCTACGAGGAACTGGCCGGCATGTTGCTCGGCTACGACCCGTGGGAGATGGGCATGCAGCTCCACCAGGTGCAGTGCGAGCGCCTTCTCGACAAGATCGGCGTCGCCTACAATCCCGACGACAAATACCGCGGCGCCTCTGGCAAAGTGCTGCGCGCACCGGAGAAACCGGAAGTGCTGAAGGTGTAACGAGTTAGCAGTTAGTAGTTAGCAGTTAGTGGTTAGCAGTTACGAGCGACCCCAATTCCCCTTCTTTTAGAAGGGGTGCCCGAAGGGCGGGGTAGTAATATAAAACAGCTTCCTTGAGCAGCCCCGTAGGGGCAAGACGCGCGAAGCGCAATTAACCCCACATAAGGCGAAGCCGTAATGTGGGGTCATCAGGAAAAAACAAAATGAATATGAAAAACATCGCAATAATCGGCGCCGGCCCGGCCGGCATAGAAGCCGCCTACGTGCTGGCGAAACAACATCAGGTGACCCTCTTCGAGAAAGAGGCACAACCGCTGTGCAATATCCGCGACAAGGCCTTCCTCTTCCCGGACTTCAGCTCCGCCGACGAGCTGGCTGACAAGCTGGAAGCCAAGTTGCAGCATCCTAACATCACGTTGAAGATGTCCTCTCCCGTGTCGACATTGAACCGCGCCGAAAACCAATGGATGGTCTCCACTGCGGCTGGGGAAATGTACCCCTTCGACGCGGTGCTGCTGACCACCGGCTACCGTGTGTTCGACGCGCATCAAAAGGAGGAACTCGGCTACGGCATCTACCGCGGCGTGATTACCTCGCTGGAAATGGAGAAGATGATTAAGGAGAACCAGGTGCGCAACATCATGAACGAGGTACCGAAACAGATCGTATTCCTGCAGTGCGTTGGCTCCCGCGACGAGAAATCGGGCAACCACTACTGCTCGAAAGTCTGCTGCGTGACCGCCGTGAAGCAGGCCATAGAAGTGAAGAAGCAGCATCCCGAGACGGATGTCTATATCTTCTACATGGATCTGCGGATGTGGGGGCAGGGTTTCGAGGAGATGTACCGCGAGGCGCAGGAGAAGTACGGCGTGAACTTCGTGCGCGGACGTATCTCCGAGGCAGCCTCCACCTTCGACAACCGCGTGCAGATCAAGGCCGAGGACACCCTGATGGGCAACCCGATGACGATGAACTGCGACCTCTTGGTGCTGATGGTCGGTATGTGCGCCTCCGAGGGTACCGCCACCCTCTCGAAATCCGCCGGCATCGATGGCCTGTACCGTTTCGCGCAGAGCCTTTCCCCGCACACCGAGGATAACCTCACCGCGCAACCCGGGTTGTTTGTCGCC
>JAGBPE010000016.1 GCA_017633495.1 Bacteroidales bacterium
ATACTATCCCGCAGCGAAAGGAGACCTTCGCGACTCTGCGCGTCGGCTTTTCGGAGACCGTTGGTGGCGATAAGACTGTCCAACGTAATCCAGCCAAGAAAGAGGTCACTGGGGAGTAAAAGCCACCACGGCCAATATTCACAGAGGATAAAGTTACTGGCGGTTATGATGACTACCAAAAATATGACGGAAAACAAGGTCTGCATATAGAGGTGTCTGCTGTGCCGTTTCACCGCACGCTGCCATACCTCCCTGTTGAAGCTGCTGTGCTGCTCCACATTCTGCTGCAGGTCGTGCAGTTCCTGCTGCAGTTCGCTTTTGATGTCTTCGTACTGTTCCATATCTGTTTTGAGGTTTAGTCTGTGAATGATTTGAGTTTCTCGCGTATGCGCACCAAGCGCACGCTGACGTTATCGACGGTGATGCCGAGGATGGCGGCAATCTCGTCGTAGGGCAGGTCTTCGAGCCAAAGCAGAATCAGTGCGCGGTCGAAGGGATGCAGCCGCGCGATGCGCTTGTGCAGTCGGCTGGCAGCCGGACAGGCCTCCTCGGCGGCGAAAAGGTCGATGTCCATTTCCAAGGGCATGCAGTCGGGACGGCGGCGGTTGCGTTTGTCGAGGGTCACGCAGGTGTTCAGGGCCACGCGATAGACCCACGTTTTGGCTGAGCTGCGCCCTTCGAAACTGTCGATGCCCTGCCAGAGGCGTATCAGCACCTCTTGGGCGAGGTCGTCCGCTTCCTGGCGGTCGTTGGCGAAGAGGTAGCACACTGAGTAGATGGTCTGCCGCTGCTCCTGCATTAACCGCTCGAAGTCGCGTTCTTTCTGTTCTTTGTCTTTTTTCTGCTTCATCTTTCAGACATTGTTTTCCTTTTGACTACGAAGGTGGCGAAAAACTACACCCTAAACTCAAAAAAATTAGGAATACAAAACATTGTATAATTGTACATGCGTTATTTCTTTATGCATCAAGCAGTCCCGGATCCGTCAAAAACTCATAGATGCCCATCAAGGCGATGCCGTTTTCGTCGCGACGCAGTTTCATGCGCTCGCCCACAATCACAATCTTTTTGAATGAGTCGCCAATCTGTTGCAGTGAGCGTTTCTCCTGTTGCATCTTCTCATCATCGGGCAGTCGGTAGGCCGATTGCAGGTAGTAGCGGCGTGAACCAAGGTTGCAGACGAAATCCACCTCCAAAGTCACCCGCTGCCATTTGCCGTCCTCGGTCTTGACACGGATATTGACATTGCCCACATCCACAAGAAATCCACGATAACGCATCTCGTTGTAAACCACATTCTCCATCAGGTGGTTTTCTTCGGTTTGGCGGAATGAAAGAATAGCATTTCGCAACCCTAAATCCTTAAAGTAGTATTTGGGCGTGGTGCCGATGTATTTCCGTCCCTTGATGTCGTAACGGTCGGCCTTTTCAATCATATAGGCGTTTTCGAGATAACTGATGTAGGTCTCGACGGTCTTGTTGGTGATGTTGTTCAGCCGTTTCACGCTTTTAAAGGTGTTAGCCAGATTGGCGGGGTTGACAGGACTGCCCACACTTGATGCCAATATCCGAACCAGCTCTTCGAATTCAGCCTTGTTTTCAATCTCGTATCGTTCGTAGATGTCGCTCAGATAAACCGTGCGGTAAAGGTTTCTGAGATAAGCCGCCTTTTTGTCGTCGCCTTTGATGGAGAGGATTTTTGGTAACCCGCCGTATGTGTAGTATTCCTGCCATCCATCAATAAAATCCCCTTCGTAGGCTGTCATAAACTCTTTGAAAGTCAGCGGCCATACATGTATTTCGTCACCGCGTCCTCTGAACTCGGTGGCGATGTCGTTTGAAAGGAAATGCGAATTGGATCCGGTTACATAAACGTCAGCGTTTTCCATTCCAACAAGAGAGCCCAACATATCTTCGAACTCATCCACTCGCTGTACCTCGTCAATAATGATGTAATATTGCCCGTCTTCTTTCATCTGCTCATCCACCCAACTCAATAGGTAATCAGGGTCACGGAATGCTTTTTTCCGCCTGTCTTCCAAATCGATGATGAGGATATGGCTCTTTGCAATTCCTGTTTCCAACAAGTACTCTTTGAACAGTGTTTTCAGCAAATATGACTTTCCTACGCGACGCAGTCCGGTCACAATCTTGATCAGCCCATTGTCTTTTGAGTTAATGAGCTGTTGCATATATGTTGGTCTTTTTATCTTCATCTTATACAGATACTTATATTTGTTTTAAGTCATTTTCATTCCCAATTTATGGCAATCTTTCCACTTTTTGGGAATGCAAAAGTACAAAATATTTTGAATCGCCGTCAGTTGCTACGTCTTATTAGTTCTTCGAAAGATTATTTTAACGTCACGTAAAACTTGTCCGTGTTAATCAATACGATAGCTGCTTTTTTGACGGCCCCGTTTTCGCGCAAATTGGATTTGACCGTTTCAATGGCCGATTTTGAAATTTTTGGAAGCATATTGGTCCAAAACACTATAATCAGGTACTCGGAATCATCGTTGATTCCGTAAATGTCTCTGATTTTCGACAGGTTCTGCATTTGCGGGGTGATGGGGACGGCCGACACTGGCGGGAACGTTTCAAACCGTTGATCCGTATTCCAGTTCAGGTTGGAGAATCCGCCCTTTGCCGTGCAATTGATGTGATAGGAGAGGAGAGAGTCTTTTTTGAAATAGAGGATTTGAAC
>JAGBPE010000135.1 GCA_017633495.1 Bacteroidales bacterium
ATGCACCTCTTCGTTGGTATAGGTAATCCAACAGCTGAGCTGATGATGTAGCGGCGGGGTGTTGGTGAATGAGAAACGTCCGGGATTCTCTTCCCCAGGTTGCTCCTCCATTTTGGAAAAGTCGACTGTGCGTCCATCAATACGAACAGGGGTTCCGGTCTTCAGTTTTTGGGTTCGGATGCCAAGCGACTTCAGTTGGTCAGACAACACAAAGGAGGCGCCCTCCCCTATTCTACCACCGGAAAAGTTCACCTCCCCGACATGGATTTTGCCGTTCAGGAAAGTACCGTTAGTCAGGATTACCTTCTTGGCAAATATGGTCTTCCCGAGTTGAGTCTTGACGCCAACCACTTCATCATTTTCCAACACAAGTTCGGTCACGGTGTCCTGACGAAGATGCAGATTCGGGGTGTTTTCGAGTACGCGACGCCAGTAGAGGGAGAATGCAGTTTTGTCGCATTGGGCACGCGGACTCCACATGGCAGGACCCTTTGAACGGTTCAGCATCCGGAATTGTATCATGGTATGGTCTGTCACCACGCCCGTCATTCCACCCAAGGCATCAATCTCACGCACGATCTGTCCCTTAGCTATACCCCCGATGGCAGGGTTACACGACATCTGTGCCACCAATGCCAAGTTCATGGTGATGAGCAGCACCTGATGTCCCAGACGAGCGGGAGCAACCGCTGCCTCACATCCGGCATGTCCGGCACCTACCACAATTATATCGTAATTATTCTCCATCTTTTCACGTGAAAACCTTGTGTAAAATTTTGATTCAAAAATGGTTACAAATTTTATTCCGTTAATAACGCCAATGATTCATCCTCTTTGCGACGCATGGTTTTAGCCTCTTCATCCGTCTTGTCTTTGTATCCGCAGAGGTGCAAAGTGCCATGTACCAACACGCGCAGGAACTCATTCTCGAAAGATTTGTTGAAGAGTTTGGCGTTCTCTTTCACGCGGTCGAGACTGATCAAAATACTGCCAGCCACAATGTCGCCCACACACTCATCGAAGGTGATAATGTCGGTATAGGTATCGTGATTCAGGAAGGCAATATTCTGTTCAATCATATAGTCATCGTCGCAGAAGATATACGAAATGTCACCAGGGATTTTACCTTCGTGACGAATCACCTGATGCAACCACACCTTATGTTGTGAGGTGGGTTTGAAAGAGGAATCTGCAATATATTCGAAAGTAATCATGCTTAATGAATAACGGAAAATCGGGTCTGGTAACAATACTCTGAACAACGTATCTTCAAAAGGTATAGCCCGTTTTTCAATGCGGAGACATCGAAAGATTCGGCATTGAAACAGTCATCACGTCTGATCAACCGGCCATCTATATCGTAAATTTCCAAAATAGCATTCTCAATCGGCGCATCAGACTTGATATAGATACGCTGGGCAACAGGATTCGGATAGATTTCAATGGCAGAATTAGAGGAAGTATAGTTAATAATAGAGGTGGAATCATCATCAATAATAGACGTGGTATCGTCATCAATCGGAGTTTGGTTAAAACACCACTTGGAAAGGGAATCGAAAACCACCGTTTTTGCGGCTAATTTCGCGATATTGGCTTCCGTAGCGGTCAATGTACCGTTCCACTGAATATCGCACGGATTTTGGCCAGATAAAGAGGTATAGAAGCAGCAAGCAGCCACGTATGAACCAAAATATGAAGGATGGCTTTCGTCAGACTGATACAACTCCAAATCAGGATAGTGATCGCGAATATAGTGCCAAACAGCACCTACTGGTGAAACGCATGCCTCATAATCTTGCGCCATCATCATATAACGAGCATAGAGGAGGCTGTCCATACCCTCGTATGTACATAACGGTGGATAATTGGCACAGTTCTGCGCATCACCGTTTTTCCGTCCCCAAGTCATGTAGAAGTATATCTTCGCATTCGGATTATATTGGTGAATAAGATCACACAATTGCTGAGCGTAGGGATAAGACTCATGCATAAACTGGTCCTCAGGAAAAGAAGGCAACTGACTTTGCTCTTGCAAAACGACTATGTCATAATCACCAGACATGATAAATCCCAAAGAAAAAGTACAGTGCTGCTGCAAGGTCATTCCACCTGAAGCGGACATATTCGCTATCACATCATCACCAACCGATTGGTAACAATTCCGGACCATTTCCGGCAAATTGTTGACGTATGTATAGCTATTCCCTAAGAAAAGCACTCTACTCGATTGAGCAGTGAGCGTAAAGCACCATATCAGGGAACAGAATAAAAGTAGAAGTTGCCTCATCTATGAATTGAAAATATGGGAACGAACTTTCTGCTGAACAAACTGACGCTGAATGTCCGTTTTGGTTTTCACGTGAAAAGTGGTGATAAGTGTATCATAACCAGTCGAAAAAGAAACCTCGTCGGCTAATGACTGCAACACAAACAGAGCGGTGTTTTCGCCATCTGCATTTTGCGACAGCTGCTGGAATGTTCCATTCTGCATGGCATACTGAAACGTGACACCATCACTCTCAATCTGGCAGTAAAAATCTACCGTGAAAGATTCCTGGGTGTTTTCCAGAAAATCACAAACCATCTGATTGGCCATCGAAAGCGTTCCGAAGTCTTTCTCAATGGCATAATCATCACAGATCTGCTCAATCGTTTGAAGCGTTTTCTCGTAAAAATTGCTTCTGTTTAATTCTGTAAGTGATACTTCAATCATAGCCTTGGGTGTTTAATCGATGTTATAAAAATAGTTGTTGGCCTTCGACTTGTAATAATAATTCAAATTGGCGGGAACGGAACGCAACATTTCGTTCTGCTGCTTCTGTTCTTTGTCAAAATTCCACTCTTTGGGAGGGTTGATATTGGGTACTTGTCGGGCTTCGTTTGATTTGCGTTCATCGTCCTTCTCACGCTCCAAATCGGCACGCTCGCTTTGCAACAAACGCGTAGTGATGTCTTTCTGTCGGTTTATGGTCTGCTGGGTAATCTGACGGTTCACCAGCTCTTTCTCAGTCTTCTGCATGTCTTCGATAATCTTATCCAAAGACTTGTCCCCTACCCCATTTTGATTCTTCAATTCCGATTGATAGTCCTGCAGCATCTTACGGATAGCCTCTTGTTGAGCTGCCATCTTGGCGAATTGCTCACTCATGTTCTGTTGGGGTTTGCCGGTTTGACCTTGCTTGGCTTGCTGTTCCATCGACTTCTTCATCGCCTCCATCTGACGATTCAGCTGTTGTTGAAGCTCACGGGCAGAAGTCTTTTTGGGTTTTCCCTTACCTCCGGGTTTATTACAGGAACCATTGCCAGCCTTGTTGCACTTCGACTGGCACTTCTTTTCCTGCTCCTGCATATCCTTCATGGATTCCATCAGCATCAAAGCCAAATTATTCATGGAAGTGAGGGCAAATTGCTGGTTTTTCGAAGCATTCGTCACTCTACGGTTCTGCAATTCACTTTGCGAAGTCTCAATATTGTTCTGGATTTTGGAAACCTCCTTTTGGATAAAGGGTTTCACCGCAGCTTGACGGCGAGCCAAAGCGTTCAAGGAATCCTCAATATGCTTCATATTTTGCTTCACCTCGAACTGCTTTTTCATCACATCTGAAACTAATGAGGAATTAGGAGACATCTTCTGCGCACGCTTCATAATGTCCTCTTGATCGAAGGAAACCTTCACCAGATTGTCCAAAATTTGGCGCAAAGTAGCGATATCTTCCGTGATACTCTCCAACTCACTCTGATTGAAGTCCTGCTCCATCTGTTCTGCCATTTGATCAAGATCGTCGGCAGCCTTCTTTTGGTTATCAGCGGATTTTGAGCGGTTGTTTCTATCTAAATTCTGCTGACTCTGTTGCATTTGCTGGTCGGCATCCTTTTGCAAATCCTGATTATCTTTGAATTCTGTAGGATCTTCAAGCTCTTTATTGAGTTTTTTCATTTCCTCAATATCCTTCTTCAACTCATCGTACTTCTTTTGCAACTCTTGTTGATTCTTCTGCAAGGATTCTTTGGAGTTTTGCTTGTTTTCAGTCTTTTGAGCGTTTTTCCTCAGCTCTTCAGCCAAATTATGCATGTTTTGAACCGCTTCGTTCAGCTTTTTCTCCACTTCCAACTGCTTGTAAAGCTGCAATTGCTGATCCAAAGATTCGTTGATATCCTGCGTGGAGAGTTTCATCTTCTCCATTTGCTGTTGAAGCTGATCTTTGTTCATATTTTGCTGCATCATCTGTTGAAGCTCCTGCATCATTTTCTTCATTTCATCCGAAAGAATCTCATCCATGCGCTTCTCCAGCTCTTGCTGCTTTTTGAGAATATCTTCATCGAAATTCTTGTATTGGTTCTCCACCTGATTGTGGTTCTCCTGTTTCTGCTTCAATTCATTGATTTGGTCCTGCAGCTTCTGATAATCCTTCATCAATTTTTCCAGATTCTTCTTATCCTGCCAAGAAAGTTCTTTCTCTTGACGCATTTTCTGCTGCATTTTCTCAATTTCCTTGGCCAAATCGCTGGATTCCTTCAACAAATCGGAGTAATCGGAACGAGTTTGCTCCTCAGATTTCGAAAGATCTTTCTCAATCTCATCCATGGTACGAACCTTATAAGATTGTACTGTGGATTTCGTGGATTTAGCTCCGTTAACACCATCGTTATCAAAAACTTGGAAGTAATATTCCAACTGTTCGCCCGGATTGAGCTGGAACATGTTTTGATCGAAATAGTAGTAGAAATCCTGAATCGTAACGTTGTTTTGAATCTTGATGGGAACGGTCACATGAGAAGTCAACACCTTTCCGTCCTTGTCCAACTTACTATAGACAAACTGCAGCTTTGTAAAGCCGTAATCGTCCTTGATGTTGCCCTTGAAATAGATGCGATCATGATAGGCGGAATCTTGCTGAGATTGAACGTAAATATCTGGATACATGTCTTTTATGACAGTCACTTCATCAGTGAGCGTATCCTTGCCTGTCATGTATTTGTTTTGGTTCAAAATAGAGTAGGTGAAAGAGTTTCTGGCCGTCACATTCACCAGATAATTATCTTTATCAGAGGAAATTACCTTCTTATTATCATCCACCATCAAAATCAGATTTTCAGAATTTCGGGTGATGAAATTCCAAGTGATTTGCGTGCCTTCGGGAACTGTCACGTTACTCACATTTTCCAACACTTCATCGGGTTTGTTGAGATATGAAGGATAATGCAACGAAATATTGAAACCCAACATCACCGGCTTCGGCAGAACATCAATTTGGTAAACCGTGGAGGTTACTTCATCGGTATTAATCTGAAATTCAGTGGTTTGCTGAAGGTTTGTGAAAGTATACGAAAACTCGGAATTGGCATTTTTCTGACACTTATAGTTACGGTTTTTGTATTTGATATACACTTCATCCGGAACTTCACTGCCTTCCACCTTCACATTCACTGTGAAATCCTCATATTGGAAAGCCTGCATTGACTTGTTTGTCACCACAAAACTGTAAGGCGCGGGCTTTTCATAAACTTCTGAATAGTGAACAATGCGTTTGGTAGGCTCAGTAAAGAGTTCTTTTTTAATGGAAAACAGCAGCAGGAAAATAGCGATAGGTAACAGCATCCACAAAGCAAAACGTTTGGTCTTCTGCACCGGAATCGCCTGTACGAAAGAATAAGCTTTAAAAGAGTCTATTTTACTGTCAATGGCGGCTGAAAGCAAGTCATAACTCACATAGTCGCCACGCTCCATCTGCTGTTGTAACTCAAACAGATTCAGCAGTTTGTCATCAATCTGATCGAAATGGTCGCCAATGATTTTCGCAACTTCCTCGTTCGTCAGCTGCTTACCCAATCCAGCAATCTTCAAAGCCGGAATAATCAGATAGGCAATGCCTACGCCGACAGCCAAAGCAATGAACGAATAGAACAAGATGGAACGCACCACCGTGTTCGAATAGGAAAAGTATTCAAAGAGAGAAAATGCGATAAAAGTGGCCAAAAGGATAATGACAAAGAAAATTATCCCTTTGTAGAGTTTATTCAGGTAATATTTCTTAAGAAACTGCCTGATTTTATCATTCAAAATCTGAATCTTTGATGAGCTCATTAGGATTGTCTTCGTAAGGGGGTTGGTAAGAAATGTTGAAAAAATCAGCTGTTTGATTAGAGAAATAACGATTTAGTATTCTATTTCTACCAAAAAAGCGTTTGATAAAGAAAAATCTGAAGAACGAATTGTTTACTTTGTTGAGTTTACTCCGTTTGGAGAAGAGCGAATAGAGCTGTTTGGTGCGCGAAGGTTTAGTCACCATGTTGGAAGCCTGCATCTCCGAAAGCATGAGCTTGATCAAGGGGATGTTCACAGGACAGACAGACTCGCATGCACCGCAAAGCGTCGTGTGGGAGAAGAGGTGTTGCGACTGGTTGTATTTGTCGAGACTGTTCATCTTCACCAAATCGATAGGCGAAATGCCATCGTGAGCAGAAACGACCGGACAAACATCCATACAACGTCCGCAATTGATGCAATAGAGAGACTCTTTCAGCAGATCAGAAGAGATAATATCCTCAATATCATTAAGATACAAAATCACCGTAATGTTCATATCCTCCTGGGAGAACATCTGCTCAGAAAGATAAGAGAGGTTGGAAGGCAGTACATAGTTCATCTTGCTTTGCACCACTTTCACATCCTTCGGCATCTTAATCTCCTTCGACCAATATTTCAGAGCGATGAAAAAAGAGAGATCCTGCTGGTGGGCAATCATCTGGTCGATATCCACAATGACTGCCATGTTTTTGATTTTGTTGAAACAGCAGCCGGACTTGCGATCCATGAAAACGATGGAACCGCTATCGCAAACCGCCAAATCAGCATCCACCACCAAAAGATCCATGTCATCGGACGAATTTTCCGCCTGTTCAGTAGGAATCACTTCCGCTTTGTTCTGGAAAACAGGTTCCAGTGGCATCTTAGTGTCGAAACAGAGACGACGAACCGAGTGACGATCCACCAGTTCCTTCACAGACTCCACGAGCGAATTTTTATCCTTAATCCACAGAACACCAAGACCTTTCCTTGTTAAAGCACTTTCAAAATTGAGCAAATGCTTATCCATATCGTCAAAATAGTTATGACGAAGGGCGTATGCTTTCTTTCTGATGCTTTCAAAATCCTGGTCTAAAAACGGTGGGTTCATTTCAAATATTGATTTTATCGATTCTTCTTTGGTGTCTTCCTCCTTCAAAAGTGGCATCGAAAAAGGACTGCAACGTGGCAAATGCGGCTTCGGTCTCTATGAATCTGGCCGGCAACACGATGATATTGGCATTGTTATGCTGTTTGGCCAATGCGGCAATCTCGGGGGCCCAGCAAAGCGCGGCACGAATGCCTGCATGCTTGTTGGCGGTGATGGCCATTCCGTTGCCCGTTCCGCAAATCAGGATTCCGAGCGACTGACTATCTTTCAAAACATTGTTCGCCACCGCATGGGCAAAGTCGGGATAGTCCACACTTTCAGTCGTGAAGGTTCCGGCATCTTCAAACTCAAAACGATCGCTGAAATGCTCTTTTACAAGCGTTTTCAGCTCAACTCCGGCGTGATCTGAGCCAATGTATATCTTCATTTTTTCATTTTCCATAATGGCTGCAAAAATACAAAAAAGATGAATGTATATGTCGCTTTTCAAAACTCATTTTTCGTCGGCTAATTTCTCTTTAAAGATTAAAAAATGATTCTCTCTAGGATTATTAAGCGTGTTGAAAAGTTGATAGATTTTCTCGGAAAAATTTGGAAAAGTGAGTTATTAAAAGTAATCAACAACAAAACCTAAAGAATGTTAATTCTAACTTGCGGATTTATAGGAGGGAAATATCCCCGACAATTTCTTTTCAATTTTTTTTAGTGGATAAGTTTCCTCTTTTTTCATCTGTCGAAAAGTTCAAAAATCTTGTTCAAAATTTCCATTTTTTGTGCAGTTTTTATTTATCCAATTTTTATGCACATAGATTTCAAATCGTAACTTGCATTATTTGGATAACTCGTCGTTTTATAAACATTTTGATGTTGGTAACCTTGTAATTTTCTCATACTCATTTTTTTGTTTATATCTTTGAAAACTCCTTATTTTACTGGGATTTTGACGCAATTGCCTGCATATAAATCGGTTATCTAAAAAGACGTAGAGACGCGATTAATCGCGTCTCTACAACATGGATATTTCGTATTAAAATTCTTAATTCCGAATTCAAAATTCCGAATTATTTCACCGTGCTTCCTTCTTTAACATGTTTCTGGGGTTGCATGATGGAAAGAGATCCGTCGGCGTCTTCAGCCATCAAAACCATGCCGTGTGAATCCACACCTTTGATGTTCTTGGGAGCGAGATTGATGAGCATAAGCACCTGCTTGCCGACCAAATCTTCAGGTTGGTAGTATTCGGCAATACCGGAGATGATTTCGCGGGTATCCACGCCCGTGTTCACCTTCAGTTTCAGCAGTTTCTTGGTTTTAGCCACCTTTTCAGCTGCCAAAACGGTCACCACACGGATGTCCATATTCTGGAAGTCGTCGAAAGTGACGTCTGCCTTCGCGGGAACAGCCTCTGCATTGGCCACTTCATTCTGCTTTTTGGTGTCTTCCAACTTTTGCACCTGCTTTGCGATGGTTTCATCCTCAATCTTTTCGAACAGATATTCGGCGGGATTGAGTTTGTCGCCGGCTTTCAACAGATCGTGACGACCGCCGTCTGCCCAGTTTTTATTGTTGATATTGAGAATGTTCTGCAGTTTATTAGCGGTAAACGGCAGGAACGGCTCGCACAAAATGGACAATGAAGCGCAAATTTGCAGGGAAACATGCAAAATGGTCTTCACATATTCGGGATCCTCTTTCTGTTTCTTCCAAGGTTCGGTGTCAGTGAGGTATTTGTTACCCAAACGCGCCAGATTCATCAATTCGGCTTGCGCTTCACGGAACTTGTAATGTTCGATGGAATCGGCAATGATGCTCGGGAATTGCGCCATCTTTTCGATGATTTCCTTCTCGTAATTGGTTAATTCACCACATTCTGGAATGATGCCGCCGTAGTATTTATGCGACAACACCACCGTTCTGTTCACAAAGTTGCCGAAAATGGCTAACAACTCGTTGTTGTTCTTGGCTTGGAAATCCGCCCAGGTGAAATCCGCATCCTTGGTTTCCGGCGCGATGGAGGTCAGCGTATAACGCAGAACGTCCTGTTTGCCAGGGAAATCCTCAATGTATTCGTGTGCCCAAACCGCCCAGTTGCGGGAAGTGGAAATCTTGTCGCCTTCAAGGTTCAGGAACTCGTTGGCAGGCACGTTTTCGGGGAGGATATAGTCACCGTGCGCTTTCAACATGCACGGGAAGATGATGCAGTGGAACACGATGTTGTCCTTACCAATGAAGTGCACCAGTTTGGAGCTGTCGTCCTGCCACCACGGTTTCCAGTCGGCGTTGTGCGCTTCAGCCCACTCCTTAGTGGCTGAAATATAGCCAATAGGCGCATCAAACCAAACGTAAAGCACTTTGCCTTCCGCCTCTTTAAGCGGCACTTTCACGCCCCAAGAGAGGTCGCGGGTGACGGCACGAGGTTGTAAACCCTGCTCAATCCATGATTTGCACTGACCGTAAACCGTTGGACGCCAGTCAGCCTTATGTCCTTGCAGAATCCATTCTCTCAACCATGCATCATACTCATTCAGAGGTAAATACCAATGCTTTGTCTCTTTCAACACAGGAGTATTTCCACTCAGTGCCGATTTCGGATTGATAAGATCCGTGGCGCTGAGTGAGGTACCGCAAGCTTCGCATTGGTCGCCGTAAGCGTGTTCGTTGTTGCAATGCGGACAGGTCCCCGTGATGTAACGGTCGGCCAAAAACTCATGCGCCTCTTCATCATAATATTGTTGGGAAACCTTCTCAATCAGTTTTCCTTTTTCGTAAAGGTATTTGAAAAAGTCGGCTGCCGTTTCGTGGTGAGTCGGATTCGACGTACGTGAGTAGATATCGAAAGAGATGCCGAGTTCTTCGAACGACTTCTTAATGATATTATGGTAGCGGTCCACAATGTCTTGCGGGGTCACGCCCTCTTTTCGAGCCTTGATGGTGATGGGTACGCCGTGTTCATCTGAACCTCCGATAAAGAGCACCTCCTTGCCATTGTTTCGCAGGTAGCGTGCGTAGATGTCAGCAGGTACATAAACGCCGGCAAGGTGTCCGATATGCACGGGACCATTGGCATACGGTAACGCGGAAGTAATCGTGTAACGTTTTATATCTTTCATATTATCAGTATTTTAGTGGTAAATTCTATTTTCAGATGAAAAGCGCAAAGATATGATTTTTTTGGGTTTTATCATTAAACATGAAAGGTTAAAAAGATGATGCTATGTGAGTTATTAATATCCTGTTGTTTATAACTAATAAATTATCAAGAATTGATAATGTTAAAATATACTAATTTTGCACTTTCAAACTTAAAATTTCAAGCATTATGAAAAAGTTATTTACGACAATGGTTATTATGCTTGCTGTTGCAAGTGTTGCGTTCGCACAACCGCGCGCAATTGGTGGCCGTTTAGGCTGGAATTATGAAGAATTTTCCTACCAACATTCTTTAAATGATGGAATGTATTTGGATTTGACTGCTGGTGTTGGTGATATGTGGACATCTTTTGCTTCAATGAATGCAACTGCTTCATTAGACTGGGTGTTTAATATCAAAGGCGTTTGGAACTGGTTTGTAGGACCCGCCGCTGGTGTTGGTTTTGGTTATGGCCCTGGTTATGCTCATTATAGTAGAAGAGGTTCTATTTTTGATGATCTTTATTACGATGACGATTATTATGATGCACCTTACATGCCTTTCCGTTTGAATGTCGGTGGTCAAATTGGATTTGAATGGGAATTCGGTATTCCTTTGAGTCTTACTGTTGACTGGCGTCCAATGATCAACGTAATGGGTTTGGTGAATCCTTATTATACCAGACGTGACGCTGTTCTCGGTGGTCTCTACAATTTCGGCATTGGTCTCCGCTACAGATTCCACTAATAGTTGTCTTGCAAAGAATTAATCAGAACGCCGGTTTTCATAATCGGCGTTTTCTTTTTTTGTATTTTTGCATTTTGTAAGAAACTTTAAACTGTATCTAACCATTATAAAATAGAATGAACTTCAAACTCACATCCTCATATCAACCATCAGGAGACCAACCCGAAGCAATCCAAAAACTAGTAGCCGGGCTGAACAACGGAGACAAAGCGCAGACGCTGCTCGGTGTAACTGGGTCGGGCAAAACCTTCACCATTGCCAATGTGCTCAATCAGGTGAACCGTCCGGCGCTCATCTTAAGCCACAATAAAACCCTTGCCGCGCAACTCTACAGCGAGTTCAAGCAGTTTTTTCCCGAAAACGCTGTTGAATACTACGTTTCCTACTACGATTACTACCAACCGGAGGCCTATATTCCGACTACCAACACTTACATAGAGAAGGATCTCTCCATCAACGATGAGATTGAAAAACTGCGTCTGCACACCACCGCTGCATTGATGTCTGGTCGTCGCGATGTGATTGTAGTGGCTTCAGTATCTTGTATTTACGGTATCGGAAACCCTGAGGATTTCTCCAAAAATGTGGT
This sequence comes from Bacteroidales bacterium, assembly GCA_017633495.1. Taxonomy (GTDB): domain Bacteria; phylum Bacteroidota; class Bacteroidia; order Bacteroidales; family WCHB1-69; genus F23-D06. The sequence goes on from JAGBPE010000135.1 coordinate 11,645, forward strand.
GCATCTGCATACGGGGATGAAGATTGACCGTAACGCACTGCTGCTCAAGTTCGTGGCCAGTCTCTATTCGCGCACCGAACTCGACTTGCAGACTGGTCAGTTCCGCGTGAAGGGCGATACGGTGGACATTTTCCCGCCCTACAGCGAGCATGCTTACCGTATCATCTTTTGGGACGATGAGATTGAGTCATTGGCGATTATAGAGGCGGCTTCGGGAGGCGTCATCAGCAAAGAGGAGAATGTGGTGATCTATCCTGCCAGTATTTTTGTGACGACACAACAGACCATGAATGAGGCGATTAACCAAATCGTGTTGGATTTGGGTGAGCAGCGCGACTACTTTAAATCCATTGGCAAACACTTGGAAGCCAAACGGTTGGAAGACCGCGTAACCTACGATGTGGAAATGATGAAAGAATTAGGTTACTGCTCAGGAATTGAGAACTATTCACGCTATTTCGACAAACGCCAGCCAGGAATGCGCCCCTTCTGCATCCTCGACTTTTTCCCCGACGATTTTGTGTTGGTGATCGACGAAAGCCACGTGACCGTACCGCAGATCGGGGCAATGTACGGAGGTGACCGTTCCCGTAAAATCAACTTGGTGGAGTACGGATTCCGGCTGCCTGCGGCGTTGGACAACCGTCCGCTGAAGTTCGACGAGTTCGAGGCGCTGGTGGGGCAGACCATCTACATGAGCGCAACCCCAGCCGACTACGAACTGGAGCAGTCTGGAGGCGTGGTGGTAGAACAGGTGGTGCGTCCCACCGGACTGTTGGATCCGCCTATCGAGGTGCGTCCTGCCACAAACCAGGTCGATGATTTGCTGAACGAAATTGAAGATACGGTGGACAAAGGCGAGCGCGTGTTGGTGACGACGCTGACTAAGCGCATGGCCGAAGAGTTGAACACCTATCTCATAAATATCGGAATCAGAGCCTGTTACATCCATTCCGATGTGGAAACGCTCGACCGGGTGGAGATTTTACAGAACCTTCGAGCTGGCGCCATCGACGTGTTGGTGGGCGTGAATCTGTTGCGCGAGGGTTTGGATTTGCCGGAGGTCTCCTTGGTGGCCATCATGGATGCCGACAAAGAGGGCTTCCTGCGTAATGTGCGTTCGCTCACGCAGACGGCCGGACGTGCTGCGCGTCACGTGAACGGGCGGGTGATTTTCTACGCCAACAAGGTCACCAAATCGATGCAGGCGACCATTGACGAAACCAACAGAAGACGTTCCAAACAGATAGCTTACAACGAGTTACACCATATCGTGCCGAAAGGTGTGGTGAAGTCGGAGGAGATGCTGCTTACGGGCATGACGTCCGACAACGGCAAGTTGAAGGGCAAACAGGGACAGTATGTTCCCAAGGAGAAAAAACTCTCCGTTGTGGCCGAGGACATCACTTTGTATAATGTGGAGCAGCTGGAAAAGAAGAAGAAAACCTACCGCAAGGAGATGGAAAAGGCAGTGAAGGAGCTGGATTTCGAGAAGGCTGCGGAGTACCGCGACGCGATTGTGGCTATAGAAAATAGAATTAGAGAGTATTAGTGTACACATTTGCGCACTTTTCTTATTTTTGCAGCTGGAATTTATAAAACGTAACTTATTAATAGAAAGGATATTATCGTTATGAGTACGATGAAAGAAATGGAAGAGGAACTCATCCAGGAGTTTGAAATGTTCGACGACTGGATGGACAAATACAACTACATTATCGAGTTGGGGAAGGATATGCCGATGATTGACCCGCAATTCAAGACCGAGGAGTTTCTGATTAGCGGCTGTCAGTCGCAGGTGTGGTTGCACCCTGAAGAGAAGGACGGCAAGCTCTATTTCACCGCCGACAGCGACGCCATCATCACGAAAGGCATTGTGAATCTGTTGATTAGAGTGCTTTCGGGACACACGCCTCAGGAGATTCTCGACAACGATTTGTCCTACTTGGACACCATCGGATTGAAAAACCACCTCTCCCCTACCCGCTCCAACGGGTTGGCGTCGATGATCAAGCAAATTAAGTTGTATGCATTGGCATATTCCGCAAAACAAGCATAAAATTTCAAGACGATGAAAAAAATATTCGGTTTTATTTGCGTTTTGGCTGGTATTTTATCTCTTTCCAGCTGTAATATGAAAGATTGCAAGTGCTATTCTTCGAATCAGGTGACGCAGAACGACAGCGTTGTGAGAATCGAAGTGGACACAGTCAGAAATTCCACCCGCAACAGCTGCGGAGATTTCAATGTGGATGAGGTGATGAATATGGATTCAGGCATCGTCATTCATCACATTATGGTCTGCGAGGAGGAGTAAATCCCTATTTCAGTTAATATTCGTTAATCATGGAGCGCAAGATTGCGTTGGTGACGGGTGCGGATGGCGGCATGGGTCGCATTCACGTGCGTGAACTCGCAAAAGCTGGCTATGAGGTGATTATGGCCTGCATTGATGTTGCTGCTGCCCAGCCGGTTATGGAGGAGATTCAGTGCGAGACGGGCGGCACGTTCCATCTGATGGCCTTGGATCTCGGGAATCTGGCTGATATTGTGCGCTTTACCGATGAGGTGAAGAGCCGTTTTCCCTCTTTGCAAATTCTTTTGAACAATGCCGGCGTGCTGCCCAGTCAGCCCAAAAACAGTGCTGACAACATAGAGCTCACCATGGCAGTCAATTATCTGGGACACTTTACGTTAACGAATCTATTGCACCCGATAATGGGTCCGGGAACGCGCATTGTGAGCATGATTTCCCTCTCCTATACTTGGGGCAAAATCACTCCGGATTTGTTTGCGCCGAAGACGGAGAAAACCTACAACCGATTCACTACTTACGGCAGCTCCAAGTTAGGGCTCTACTACTTTATGTTAGATGCTTCCGAAGCGTGGAAAGAGGAGGGCATTTGCTTCAATGTGGCTGATCCTTTCATCGTGAGTACCAGCATTATACGGATGGACAACAAGGTGGTGGACAAGCTTTGCGACTGGTTTTTCCGTCCGCTGATCAACACCCCGGAGCAGGGTGCCGCCACGATGTTGGCTGCTGCTTTGGATCCCGCTTTCGAGAATGTGACGGGCAGAATCTTCAAGAAAAAGAAGGTGGCACCGTTCAAAAGGCGGTACTATCCGAACTTGGAGCAGCGTAAAATGTTGAGAGAAATGACTTTGCAAATTCTTTCCGAACATAATATCCAAATATGATCATACCTCCATATCTGTCGCCCGGTGATACGGTGGCATTGGCCGCTCCCGCCCGGAAAATCTCCCAAAGCGAGATTATTCCCGCTGTGACTTGGCTGAAAAGTGTCGGTTTTAACGTTTTTTATGACGATAGACTCTTCGCTGAAGACCATCAGTTTGCGGGAGAAGATGCCGTGCGAGCTGCCTATATCCAGGATTTGTTGGATAATGACAATATTAAGGCAATTTGGTGTGTGCGAGGTGGTTACGGTTCTGCCCGCATCATCGACAGGTTGGATTTCAGTCGTTTTCAGCAGCATCCGAAATGGATTTGCGGTTACAGCGACATCACGGTCTTCCATAGCCACATTCAGCGCCATTTCGGTATCGCCACACTGCACGCCACCATGCCTATCAATGTAACGGACAAAGCTTGGCAATCCCCTGTGCTGCAGTCGTTTCTGGACGCACTGACGGGTAAGACGTTAGCTTACGAGATCCCGAACCACCCCTTGTCCCGTCTGCAGCCGTTCTCTGGAACGTTGGTGGGCGGCAACCTTTCGATGCTCTACTCGCTGATGGCTTCCCCGTCGGATGTGGACACTACCGACAAGGTGCTCTTTATCGAGGATTTGGACGAATATCTGTACCATATCGACCGCATGATGCTCAATTTGAAGCGCAGCGGCAAGTTTTCGCGGATTAAAGCGCTGTTAGTGGGGCATTTAAGCGACATGCACGACAACACCATTCCGTTCGGAAAAACAGCGGACGAGATTGTGGCGGACTGCTGTCGGGAGTTCGGTTTCCCGTTGGTTTTCAACGTGCCGGCGGGTCATTTACCCGACAACCGAGCCTTCCGCATGGGTTGTCGAACAGAAGGTTTTTTCGAAGATAATAAGTTTATAATCAATAATTTGAATCATGCTTAGCACTTTCCTTTTCAAATATGTATATCGGTTAAAACCCATTGATTACCCGGAACCAGGCGGCACGATCCCCAAGAGTGTGCTGATGATGGCACCGCACACCTCTATCATGGATTTCGTGATAGGGTTGTCAGCCATGAAGTATTACGATTTGCACGCCAAGACAATTATCAAGAAGGAGTTCTTTTTCTTCCCGTTGGGTGGGTTGCTCAAGAAGTTAGGAGGCATTCCCGTTGACAGAAAGCGGGTGCGCAATTTTGTGAGTTTTGCGGCGAACACCATCAAAGAGCATGATCGTATTACCCTGATTATCTGTCCGGAAGGTACTCGCAAGCGCACCGACAAATGGAAACGCGGTTTCTATCAGATTGCGATGGAGGCGGGTGTGCCGATCAGTTTGGGCTATATCGATTACCACACGCGCACGTGCGGTATCATGTCCATTTTCGAGCCGACAGGCGATTACGAAAAGGACCTGGAAGAGATTCAAAAGCAATATTATGGCCTCCAGGGTTACAAAAAAGGGCAGTTCAACTTGGAGGACAAGCCTCACGCACACCCCGAGTGGTTCAATTTATAAGCAAACCTTTGCCACAGCCGCTTTAAGCACGCGAATCACCTCGTTCACCTGTTCATCGGTGAGGTCAAAATAGACGGGCAGACTGATTTCGCAGGCATACTGGCGGTAGGCGTTCGGGTAGTCTTCAATACGATAACCTAAAGATTTATAAGCTGTTAACATCGGCAACGGGATGAAATGCACGTTGGCCGCCACTCCTTGTTCCGCCATGTCCAGAATGATGGCGTCGCGCTGCTCTTCCGTGATGTTGTTCACCCGCAGCGTGAAAACATGGTAGGAGGAGATTTTGTCAGCCTTTTCGTAGGTGGGCACGATATATCGGGCGTCATCCTTAAAAGCTTGATTATAAGCGTCAAAAATGGCCTTTCTACGCGGCAGAACGAGGCTGTCGTAGCGGGAAAGCTCCACAAGTCCCATTGCAGCGGCCACATCGGTCATGTTGCATTTGTAACCGATGGAGCAGACATCGTAGCGCCACGCTCCAGCCTTTACCTTGGAAAAAGCATCCTTCGACTGACCGTGGAGGGAAAGCGTGTTCATCTCTTTCTTAATCATCTCAGAATCAAAAGATTCCGGAAGATTAATACAGATAGCGCCGCCTTCTGCCGTGGTGAGGTTTTTGACGGCATGGAACGAAAAGACGGAGATGTCGGCCAGAGCTCCGGTATGTTTGCCTTTGTAATATGCGCCTAAAGAATGTGCGGCATCGGCAAGCAGCAGGATGCGGCCCAGCTGTTGTTGTTTTTCGTTGTTGGGTGTGAAGATTCTTTGAATGTCGCTATCGCACACTAAATCAAACAGTTCCTGATAATCGCAAGGCAGACCCACGATATCCACCGGCATGATGGCTTTGGTGCGCGGGGTGATGGCGTTGCGCACCTTTTGCACATCGATGAGCAGGTCGTTGTCCACATCGAC
>JAGBPE010000136.1 GCA_017633495.1 Bacteroidales bacterium
CCCGGCCTGACAGCCATCACAATGGAGCTTTATCGCGACCAGAATCCAATCTCCAACGTCGATTGGATGGAGTACCTCTACTGGCTGGAGCAAATCTACGGGAAGGAGTCGGCCGAGTACCGTGCCGCGCTCCCCGACAAGCAGGCACTCCGACAGCTGCTCCCCGACAGTCTTGCCGAAGTCTATGCGAATCATCCTGCATACAGGTATTCCCCCGTGTTTGGAGTCTCGCCAGCGCAGGCCCGCGCCTACTGCGAATGGCGCACCGACCGCGTGGCAGAGCAGATGCTCGTCAGTCTGGGAAGGATAGAATATGATCCCAATCAGACACCCGAAAACTACTTCAGCGTCAAGAAAGGGATGATGCCGGCGGATCTGAAAACGCTCTACTTCTTCCTGCCCGAGGGCAACATTGAAACTTGGTATGGCTTTTCCTGCTTCGCGGAGTGGCGGTAGTTTATCTAAAAGTGTATCTTTGCGGTCTGAAATCGTCACAGAAAGTGACTAAAAACCGAAAAGACGCGAATGAATAATCCGACAAAAGCCATCACGACGGCTGTTTTGTTGCTGTTTGCAGCACTTGAGCAGGCACCGGCCCAGCGGTTGAGCGACCGCTATTTCGGCATCTCCGAACAGGATTTTGTCGATACCATCAAGATTAAGATATGGGACGGGGCCATTATTGTGCCCGTGGAAATCGAGGGGGAAACCAAGAACCTGATGTTCGACACGGGTGCCGGGACAGGGTTCTGGATAGGAGAAGAAGAGCCGTGGATGCAACCGATGGGCGCCAGTATCACCACACGTGACGCCCAAAACAGAACGAAAAAGAAAGCGATGATGAAGATTCCCTCCCTTAAAATGGGACATCTCACCATCAAAGGTTATCCGGTGGTGGTGGACGAAGGGCTCAGTGACTTCACCTGCGGCATCATCGACGGCGCTTTCGGCTTCGACCTCGTCTCCAAAGGCATCTCGTTCAAATTCGACACCCGTGACAGTCTGCTGATCATGACCTCCCGCAAGGGCTTTTTCGCCAAAGAGGAGAAAGGACACGCCAAGGTGCCATACAAAGTTTACGGCAACGTACCCTTCCTGTGGACGAAAATTCCGTTTGCCCGCCCGAGAATGCTTTTCGATATGGGCGCTGTCGGCGGTTGGTTCGGTCTCCCGCAGGATTTGCTGGATCTGTGGGCGAAGGACAACCCAAACATCAAGCGGCAATTGGATTCGATGACGGTGAATGTGGATACGACCATCATGACGTACGCCGGTCTTTTCGGTGCCTCCTACGATACGGTTATTGGTGGAGAACTCTGTTTCCCTGAGATTGAAATCGGCGACATCGTTCTCAAAGAGGTGTGGGTCTCGACCGCCACGCACAACCGGGCCGTCGGTTCGGCCCTGTTGGAGCACGTCTCGCTGATTATCGACGCGCCGAAGAAGAGTTTTTACTTCCTGCCCCACGACGGGAACCCGGAAATCACCGTGGCGAACAGGGGAAGAGGCCTCAATCTTGTTCCTGCCGAGGAGGGCAACACCCTCGGGGCAGTGAAGGCGATTGTGCGCAAAGGCACCGAAGCCTACAAGCTTGGCATTCGTACGGGTGATTATCTGATCAGTGTTGATGGGGTGCCTATCTCAGATATGTGTACCTATATGTTGCTGGTGCGACAAGGAGCAACGAAACGCTGGGTGTTCCGCAGTCCCGAGGGAGAAACCAAGGAGGTGGAGCGGTGAGACGGCGAACGGGTCGGCGAATTGAGCGAATTTAGCGAATCCGAATTTTTTGTATTTTTGCGCTCCTTTCGGAAAGAAGGGGAAAACCATTAATGAACCTATGTAGAGACGCGATTAATCGCGTCTCTACAGCCCGCGATATTGGGCGTAACAACTTGTAAGACAATGATATGGCAGAATATCAAGACGATACTATAGTAACCCTGGATTGGGACGAGCATATCCGGATGCGTCCGGGCATGTATATCGGTAAGCTCGGCGATGGCTCCTCGGGCGACGACGGCATTTATGTGCTGCTCAAGGAGGTCATTGACAACTCCATCGACGAATTTATGGAAGGACACGGGCGCGTGTTCGACATCACCATCAAGGATCAGCGTGCGAGCGTGCGCGACTATGGACGAGGTATCCCGCTCAACAAGGTGGTCGATTGCGTGTCGCGAATGAACACCGGTGGTAAGTTCAAAGACGGTTCCGCCTTCGAGGTCTCCATCGGCATGAACGGCGTGGGTGTGAAGGCCGTGAACGCCCTCTCCACCGATTTTGTGGTGCAGAGTGTGCGCGACGGACAGCTCAAACGCGCTGAATTCTCCTGCGGAAAGCTCGTTAAAGACCATCCCGTCACGCCTACCAGCGAGAAAAATGGTACCCTCATTGAGTTCCTTCCCGACAACACCATCTTCGAAAACTTCGAGTGGTACACCGAATACATTGATAAGATGCTGTGGAACTACGTCTATTTGAACCGCGGCCTCACCATCAATTTCAACGGCAAAAAGTACGTTTCCAAGAACGGATTGCTTGATTTGCTGAACAAGGCTACCGGTGACAGCGTGCTCTATCAGCCGATTTATCTTAAAGAGGACGACTTCGAGTTCGCGATGGTACACACCACCCGCAAGTACGGTGAGGAGTACTATACTTTCGTCAACAGCCAGTTCACGTCGCACGGCGGTACGCACCAACAGGCGCTGCGCGAGGCCATCGTGAAGACCCTGCGCGACTTTTACAAGAAGAATTATGACCCGTCGGACATCCGCAACGCCGTGGCTGCTACCATGTCCATCCGCGTAAAGGAGCCTATTTTCGAGTCGCAGACTAAGACGAAGCTCGGTTCCGAATATATGGCGCCGGGCGGACAGACCATCCGCAATTACGTGAACGATAAGATCGGGCGTCTGCTTGACAACCACTTGCACCGCAATCCCGAGGTGGCAGATGCGTTGCTGAAACGCATCCAAGAGGCTGAGAAAGAGCGTATTGCTATCTCCAATCTGAAAAAGCAGACTAAGGAGATTCAGAAGAAAGTAAGTCTGCACAACAAGAAACTTCGTGACTGCAAATACCATTTCAACACCAACGATTCGCGTGGTTTGGAAACGATGATTTTCATCACCGAGGGCGACTCCGCTTCTGGCTCTATCACGCAATCGCGCGACCCCAATACCCAGGCGGTCTTTAGTCTGAAGGGCAAGCCGGCGAACATCATCAAGTCGAAAAGTGCGATTTACTCCAACGAGGAGTTGAGTCTGCTGCAGGCCGCGCTCAACATCGAGGACGGTGTGGACGGGCTCCGCTACAACAACATCATCATCGCTACCGATGCCGATGTGGACGGTATGCACATCCGGCTGCTGCTGATGGCCTTCTTCCTGAAGTACTTCCCCGAAGTGGTGCGCACGGGTCACGTGTTTGTGCTGCAAACGCCGCTTTTCCGCGTGCGCAACAAGCAGAAGACGGTCTATTGCTACTCGGAAGAAGAAAAGTTGCAGGCTATCAAGTCGTTAGGTAAGAAGCCCGAGATCACACGGTTCAAAGGTTTGGGTGAAATTTCGCCGAAGGAGTTCAAGGGCTTCATCGGGAAGAGCATCCGGTTGGAGCCTGTGGTTTTGGACGCGAAGAGCAATATTGACGCGGTGATCGAATACTATATGGGCAAGAACACGCCGCAACGGCAGAATTTCATTATGGAGAATTTGCGGGAGGAGATTGACAATTTCTCGGAAGAATCGTAAACCCTAAACCCAATAATACCAACAATTATGAAAAAAACAACAATGATCCTGGCCATCCTGATCTTTTCCTGTATGGGGATGATGGCCCAAGTTAAAGTCGGAAAGTACAAAGAATGGAAAAAGACTATCGACCTTTTAGAGGTGAAGTCCGCATACGATTTCACGGGACGCAAGACGGTGATTTTGTTGCCGGTGAATACTGCAGATGTGAAATTGCCCGACAAAGGTAACGACAACTACAAGCTGGTGGTCAAGTCGTTAGACAACCTTACGCAGTCGGTGGCGAACGAGTTGCAGAAGAGTCTGCAGAAGCAGGGCTACAAAGTCATTGTGGCCGAGAATGCCGATGTGCGTGATCCTGAAGCCATCGTGTTGCAGCTCAACTGGACAGAGTTCGACCTTGGTAACCGTGCGCTGCGTGCGTGGGTCGGTTTCGGTGCCGGCAATGCCGGTTTCGGAACTGACGGTGTGATTTATGACGGCGATGACGCTGTAATCACTTTCAGCCACCGTCGCATCTCCCCGATGGACAACAGGGACTACGATAAATTAGCCGTCAAAGGCGTGAAAGAGATTTCAGAAGATCTTGCCAAGATGATTCTTGGGCTATAAGACACGCGTTAAACACATTCAACCGCCAATGTGCATGCATATTGGCGGTTTTTGTTTATGGTGGTTTCCAGTTGGATGTTTTCGAGGTTGGTGAGTACTTCATGAAGATTGTCCACAAGGCCGGTGCCGCGCAGTTTCAATACGGCCTCCTTGCAGGTCCAAAGACGGGTGAAAGCTTCGGCGGGATCTGTGGCGGTACGGACTTCCGTCTGCTCTTCGGGATTCATGGTGCGTTTGAGGAGCGGCTCCTCCGCGTGACGGAAGCTCTCCACGTCGATGCCCACCGGACAGTCGCTCAGCGCTACTGCGATGGCGTTTTTGCAGTGACTGATGCTGAAGTCCACCCCTTTGATGCGCTCGCCTGACGCATTCTGCAGGAACGGTTTGTCGTGCTCGTTATAGGCGAAGTTGCCGTTCCACTCTTTTAGCCGAATTTGCAACGGTAACCAACGCTCGTCGGTTTCGGAAAGCACCTCTTGCACAAGCTGTTGCAGCATCACGTAGGATTTCAGACAGGTAAACCGTCCGAAGGTGAACTTGAAACGCAAGGCCACCTCGCGCCGCTGTGCACTCACCAACGGAAGCAGTCGTTCCACCTCACTGTCAGTGCATTGCGACATATCGTCGAACACCTTCAGTCGCACCAATGTCTGATTTTCTGATTTGAACATCTCTCCTCGGGCTAAAAATTTTGGGGGCAAAAGTAAAAAATCTTCCTTAAAATGCTATTTTTGCACTTTCATTAAATATGGTAAGTGTATGAATCGCAAAAAGATTATCCTTTGTCAATTGTTTCTTTCGTTTTTCGTAATCTTTTCTTTCACAAGTATATACGCTCAAAGCGAACAGCAGTTTGAGACGGATCCGGTTATCTTGAACCGCATTGATCAGTGGCAGGATCTGAAGTTCGGGTTGATGATGCACTGGGGCATCTATTCGCAGTGGGGAATTGTGGAGTCGTGGTCGATTTGCAATGAACCGTGGATTAACCGTGACGGTGAGCCTTATACCGATTACAAAGCTCGTTATCAAGCTCTTAACAAGACTTTCAACCCCACGAAATTCGATCCGGAATCGTGGGCGAAATTGGCGAAGGATTGCGGAATGAAGTACTTCGTGTTCACCACCAAGCACCACGATGGCTTCTGCATGTACAAGACCAAGGAGACTGATTATGCGATTACCGGTCCCGACTGTCCGTTCTCCAGCAATCCCAACGCCGATGTGACGGGTGCATTGGTGAAAGCCTTTCGGAATCAGGGACTTTGGACCGGACTCTACTTTTCGAAACCCGACTGGCATTGTCCGGATTATTGGGCACCCGAGTGGGCCACGCCGGACCGTAACGTGAACTACGATCCCGCAACTCATCCTGAAAGATGGGAGAAATATTGCGATTTCACGCGCAAGCAGCTGCACGAATTGGCCAACAATTACGGCGATATCGACATTTTGTGGCTCGACGGCGGCTGGGTGCGTCCTGCGTGGAGTGTGGACGAGGAGTGCCGCGATTGGCTCGGTTGTCAGGGTTGGATTCAGGACATCGACATGCCGCGTGTGGCGAAGGATGTGCGCGCCAACAACCCCGACCTCATTATCGTGGATCGCAGCGTACACGGCAAATACGAAAACTACCGCACCCCTGAACAGCAGGTGCCTGACACGTTGCTGCCATATCCATGGGAAACCTGCATGTCGATGGGTGATTCGTGGTCATACGTGGCCACCGACAACTATAAATCTACCAACCGTCTGATTCACTTGCTGATAGACATCGTCGCCAAGGGTGGCAACTTCCTGTTGAACATCGGACCGTCACCTGAGGGCACGTTGCCTCCCACCGCTGTAGAGCGTCTGCAAGACATGGGCAAGTGGCTGAGTGTCAATGGGAAAGCGATTTACAATACCCGTCCTTGTCTGCCCTATTGTTACGGTCAGGTGCGCTTTACCCAGTCGAAAGAGGGTCAGCGTTACGCGCTGTTGTTGTTCCCTGAAAATGAGCCTGCTCCTACCACGTTCACATTCAAGAATATGGAGAAACCCGTGAAGACAGGAAAAGCTACCATTCTAGGCACCTCCGAAAAGGCGACTGTCTCCAAAAAAGGCGATGAATACACTATCACTTTGCCGAAGAGTGTGTGCCAGAAGTTCAAAGATGCGGTGGTGGTAGTGTTGTAACCATCCGCACTATAGCCATCCGCAAGACGCGGATGAACATCTAAACGTCGCGACTATCGCGGCGTTTTTTTGTGATATCTTTTACGAAATGTTTTGTATTATAAAATATTTTGTATATTTGCGGCGTGAAAATTTTATATAACCTAAAACAATTTATTGAATGTAAAATATTGTAAACCAAAACCATGAACGATGAAAATCCAGAATTATCCTATTGCAAAAATTCTTCTTCCCTATGTGATTGGAATAGTGATTGCCTATTACGGTGATTTCTCGGATGAGATCTGTCGGGGAATCGGGGTGGCTATGGCGGTGGTTTTCCTGCTGATTTGTGTACTGACTTTCGTGAAGTCGTATCGGTGGCGATTGGTGCAGACGGTGGCGATGACAACGGCGTTTGTGTTGGCGGGCATTTTCCTGACCAACACGCGGTTCCATCCAACGTTGTCGGAAGAGCGTTTCGAGTCGAACGCGGATTGGGTAGTGCGGGTCGCGTCGGAACCCACACCTCGGGAGAAGAGCGTCAAAGTGGAGGCTGAGGTTCTGCAGGATGTTGACAGTAAGACTGTTAAAGGGAAAGTGTTGCTCTATTTGCAGCCTTCGGAAGAGGCAGAAGCACTACGGTATGGTGATTTACTGTTTGTACACACCAACCTTTCGCGAATTCTGCCCCCGTGCAACCCGGATGCCTTTGACAATCAGCGTTATATGCAACGGCGTGGAATCTATTACACGGGGTTCGTCCGGGAAGAAGCATGGGAGCGTTTCGGAAGTGCACCCGCCAACCGATTGAAATGGGTAGCGCAGAAAGCGCGCAACCGCCTGACGGACATCTATATAACCGCTGGAATGAGCGGCGATGAGCTCGACATCTTGAAGGCCATCCTTTTGGGAGATGACGACACTTTGGATCCGGAGTTGAAGGCCTCATACGCCTCTGCAGGGGTGAGTCACATATTGTGCGTATCGGGGATGCATGTCGGGGTTATCTTCATGATTATCAACTTTTTGTTGAAACCCTTGGACCTGTTTCGCACTTCGCGCATCTTCAAAACCATCCTCGTTATGCTGGTGATATGGCTCTATGCGCATATTACCGGATTGGCCCCGTCTGTGACCCGCTCGGCCACCATGTTCACCTTCGTGGCGGTCGGACAGTCGCTGCGACGACACACCAATGTGTTTCACAGTCTGTTTGCCTCCATGTTTATCTTGTTGGTTTTGAATCCGTTACTGCTCTTTGAGGTGGGCTTCCAACTCAGTTATCTCGCCGTAGCCGGCATTGTGTTGTTCCAGCCGAAATTGTCGGCACTTTACAATTGCAGAACGAGAATTGGCAAGTATTTTTGGGAGCTGCTGACCGTTTCCATTGCGGCGCAGCTCGGAACCTCGCCCATCTCCATTTACTACTTCGCGCAGTTCCCCAACTACTTCATGCTCTCCAACTTGAGCGTGATTGCACTCTCTTTTTTGGTGATTGTCACGGGTGTGGCGTTGCTCCCTATTTCGCTTATTCCACTCATTACCAAATATTTGTCGTGGATTCTGACCTGGGAAATCCGCATTATGAACCGCATCATCGTCTTCATTGAACAGTTGCCCCATTCGGTGACCGAAAATATTGACTACCATATCGTGCAAGTGATTCTGTTATACGGCGTTATCAGTTGCTTTTGTGTATTGCTGTATCGTTGGAGCCGCAAGGTTTTCTGGAGTACAGGGGTTCTACTCACCCTCTTTTTTGTCTTCTTCGTTGTTAAAAAGGAGATTTGGAACCACGAAACGGAGTTCATGACCTATCATATCCGCAAATGCAGCGCGGTGTCGTTCCATTGTTGCGGGCAGACGGTGCTGTTTTCGGATTCCATTCAGGACGAGTCGGACAAGCGCTACCAGTATAACATCAGGACTCATGCGCGGAAGCATCATCTCTCCGGTCCGATAGTGCCCATCGACACTGCTGCATTTGACACCCCATTTTTGTGCAAGCGCGGAAATTTCATCCGTTTTTGCGACAAAACCTACTATCTTTTGACTCACAAACAGAAACTGTTGGATAATGGAACGGAAAAAACGCTCTCAGTGGATTGTCTTTTGTTGCGACAGAATCCGAGACAGCCTCCCGATGAGGTGATGTCGGTTTTGCCTTTCAAAGAGGTGGTAGCCGACGGCTCCAATACCCCGTTTTATATCGAGCGATGGCGCGATTTTTGTGCTGAAAAAGGCATTCCGTTCACCTATACCGGCGATAGGAAATTATGAACGGAGTGAACCCCCAAATTTTGTATCTTTGCCGCTTGTTTTTTTACAATATGATAAACCACATTAAAGGCAGAATTGAGGAAGTGAATCCCGCGTATGTAGTCATTGAAACGGCTGGCGGGGTAGGATACTACATCAATATATCGTTGGCAACTTTTTCTGAAATCAAGGATTCTCAGGAAATTAAGCTGTTAACCCATTTTATCGTGAAAGAGGACGCACAAGTGCTCTATGGTTTCGCCACTGAAGAGGAGCGCGAACTGTTTAAGCTGCTGATTACGGTGAATGGCATCGGACCCAACACTTCGCGGCTGATTTTGTCTTCCATGAGTGTGGGCGAGGTGCTGAACGCCATTGCCACCGAGGATGTGAAAGCCATTCAGTCGGTAAAGGGCATTGGCGCGAAGACGGCGCAGCGTGTGGTTATCGAATTGAAAGACAAGGCCAAGAAGGCATCTTGGGCTTCTGCAACAAAAATTAATGTCACATACAATAATAATAAATTTGAAGCGTTATCTGCTCTCGTTGCTTTGGGCTTCCAGAAGTCCGGAGCCGAAACGGTGTTAGATAAAATTATCAAAGCAGAAGGCATTCAACTATCTGTAGAAGAACTCATTAAGAAGGCTTTGAAATTATTATAAGAACAAAAAAAGAGAAAGAAACTTGAAAGTAAGACATTATATATACGCTGTTTTTATAGCACTTTTCATTGCGGTTTTCGGGCTTTTGAGTCTGAAGGCCGCCAATGTTTGGATTTTCAGCGATTCACGATCGTTGAACGAATCCATAAATGAGCCTGCAATTGAAACAAAAGAGGAACCCAAGGCGGTTAAATATTCAGAATCTGTGTCCGAACCGGTTTGTCCGCCCGACACCAACCCGCCCACATTACCACAACCCGACATTAACCCGCTGAATCCCAATCCTAACAACCCGTTCTACCTGAACAACCCTCCGGGCGTCGGGCAGACTATCATTTACGACCCTATTACCAACACCTATAACTTCCAGTATATGACCGGTAATACGCCTTTTGGCCCCGGGGCATATATGAACATTAACGAGTACATCGACTACGACTTACAGCAAAGTATCCACGACTATTGGCAGAACCAGAGCCGCAGTATCGGTGGCGACGGAAAGTCGAGAACCGGAAGTGGCGTGATTCCGCAACTCCACCTTGGTGGCGAAATTTTTGAGGGTATTTTCGGTAGCAACACTATCGACATCCGACCGTCAGGATCGGTGGGCTTGAAGTTGGGTGTAAAATACACGCAGACAGACAATTACCTGTTGCCTGTGAAGCAAAGAAAAAGACTGCAACTCGATTTCGACGAAGACATTCAATTGAACTTGCTTGCCAAAATCGGTGAAAAAATTGAGTTCAACTTGAACTATTCCACCGATGAGCTGGCTGTGACGACCAAAACGGATCAAATCAAACTCAAATACAACGGTAAGGAGGATGATATTCTGCAATTGATTGAGTTCGGTGATATTACCTTCCCGCTGAACAGCACGTTGATTACAGGTAGCCAGAGCCTTTTCGGTGTGAAGACGCAGTTAAAGTTCGGTAACCTGTTCGTCACGGCGGTTGCTTCTCGAAAGAAGGGTTCTTCGCAGACCATTACCGTTTCGGGCGGTGCCGAGGAGACCGATTTCTACTTCCGGGCTGATGAATACGAGGAGAACAAGCACTTCTTCCTCGGTCATTTCTTCGAAGAGCATTATAACCAATATTTGAGCACGCTGCCTTTGGTGGGTTCCCCGATTGTGATTACCAAGATTGAGGTTTGGCGCACGACCGTGGGTGCGGCTACAACGAATAACCGTAACGTGGTGGCCTTCACCGATTTGGGTGAGTATGACCCCCAATCTCCCAATATCTCTTACAACCTCGCCTATCCTGGAGGACAATATCCTGACAACAACATCAACAACTTGACGACTTACGCCGACAGTTCGTTGATTCGCAACATCTCCAACGTCACCAACAACATGCAATCCATTGGTTTCAAGTCAGGAACCGATTACGAAAAGGTGGAGAGTGCGCGTTTGCTGTCTCCGAGCGAATACACGGTGAACACCAAGTTGGGTTTCATCTCCTTGAATTCCGCTTTGGCTTCCGATCAGGTGCTGGCTGTGGCCTTCCAATACACTGTGATAGGTGACGATAACGTCTACCAAGTGGGTGAGTTCTCTAACGAGGTGGCCACCCCTAACTGTATACGTGTCAAGTTGTTGAAGAGTTCCAACCTGAACACCAAATCGCCTTTGTGGGATTTGATGATGAAGAACGTCTACAGTCTTTCGGCTTATCAGGTTTCTGCCGACAAATTCCGTTTGAACGTCCTTTATACTGGTGATGCGGCGGGCACGCCGAACGGTTTCTTCACTGAGGGTGCGCAAAAGGGTATTCCGTTGATTCGCTTGATGGGCTTAGACCGTTTGAACCAGCAACAAGATCCTAACCCCGATGGTATTTTCGACTTCATTGACGGTGCACAAACCACAGGAGGTACTATCAATGCTTCCAATGGCCGTATTTACTTCCCCACCACTCAGCCTTTCGGTAAAGACTTGCGTGCAGTACTCGATGATCCCGCATTGGCCGACAAGTATGCTTTCGACTCGTTGTACACGATGACGAAGACGATGGCGCAGCAGATTACCAACAAGAACAAGTACTACATTGAAGGTAGTTACCGTTCGTCGTATGGCTCCGAGTTCCACTTCACGGGCGGCGGTGCGACAAAGGCGGTGAAGGTGACGGCCGGCGGTGTGCAGTTGACCGAAAATGTCGACTACACTGTCAACTACGACATGGGTGTGGTGACGATTATCAACCAGAGCATTTTGGCTTCCGGAACACCGATTCAGATTACGCCCGAGGTGGACGATGCCTATCAGACCGACAAGCGCATGTTCGGTGTGAATTTGGATTATGTCTTCTCCCAAGATTTCACGGTGGGTGCCACGTTGTTGAATTTGCGCGAGCGTCCCATCACCAACAAGGTCAACTATGGCGACGAGCCTATCAACAACTTGATCTGGGGTATGAATTTCGCATACAAGACCGAGGTGCCGTTTATCACCAAGGCTATCGACTTGTTGACTTTCCACAATACGACCACTAAATCGTACCTCAATCTCGATGGCGAGTTTGCTCACTTCATTCCGGGCCACAACCGTCAGATTGGTAAGAGCGGTACAACCTATATTGACGATTTTGAAGCAGCTAAATCTACCGTCGACTTGATGTCGATGAGCAGCTGGGTGATGGCTTCCACTCCGCAAGGACAGCCTGACCTCTTCCCCGAGGCGTCATCAGTGCCTACCACTGCTCCAGTGCGTCGTCAGTTGGCTTACGGTTTCAACCGTGCCCGTTTGGCGTGGTACATCATCGACCCGTTGTTCTACAATAGCGGTTCTGCGGTGCCTTCCAACCTGACGAAGGACGATTTGTCGGCACCTTACGCTCGCGCCGTGTACGAGCCAGAGTTGTTCCCCTATAAAGAGCAGCAAACCACCTCGCTCTCCACGTTGATGACGGTCTTCAACCTGGCCTATTATCCCTCAGAAAGAGGAGCTTACAACTATGATGTGGATGGTTCGGAGGGCTTCTCCCAAGGTTTGAACGAAGACGGAACCTTGCGTGCCCCTGAAACCCGTTGGGGCGGTATCATGCGTAAGTTCGACCAGACGGATTTCGAGTCTTCCAATTACGAATACATCGAGTTTTGGATGATGGACCCGTTTATCGAAAACCCTGACCACAAGGGTGGTAAGCTCTATTTTAACTTGGGTGACATCTCCGAGGATATTCTTCGTGATGGTCGGAAATTCTTCGAGAACGGTTTGGCTACCGACGGTTCCGATGCCGATGTGGAATTCACGGTTTGGGGTCGTGTTCCCACTCAACAGTTGATTGTCAACGCTTTCGACAACAGTCAGGAGGCACGTCAATATCAGGATGTGGGTTACGATGGTTTGCCTAACACCCGTGAGTTGGAGTATTTCCAGGAGACCTATATCGACCGCATTGCGGCTGCTTTTGGAGCCGGTTCGGAGGCTTACCAAAGAGCTGTGGCCGACCCGTCAGCGGATAACTACCACTATTTCAGAGGCAGCGATTATGATGCGGAAGACAAGAAGGTGGTGGAGCGTTATAAATACTACAACAATGCGGAAGGCAACTCTCCGGTCGATAACCAGAGCTCTGAGAGTTATCCCACTGCCGCCACCAACATCCCCAACCTGGAGGATATGAACAATGATAACACCTTGAGTGAGGATGAACGTTATTACCAGTATGTGATTGACTTGTCTCCCGATAAGATGGTGGTGGGCCAAAACTATATCAACGACATTTACGAAGGACGTCCTGATCCGCTGCCCAACGGTGATCGTCCGGCAACAAAATGGTATCAGTTCCGTATTCCGATCCATAATCCCGACAAAGTGGTGAACAACATGTCGGGCTTCAACTCCATCCGCTTCCTGCGTGTTTTCATGCGCGATTTCGAGGAACCAATTGTCTGCCGTTTGGCTACCTTTGAGTTGGTGCGGAGTAATTGGCGTACCTATTCTCTCAGTTTGCGTGAGGATGGTGACTACCTTCCCACCCAGGATGACGGCGAAAGCTCCTTCTATGTGGGTACGGTCAGCTATGAAGAGAATGCGAGCCGCCAGCCCATTCCTTACGTGCTTCCTCCCGGCATTGTCCGCGAGACGGCATACGGTATGACCGCCCAGATTTATGAGGAGAACGAGCAGTCGGTGACCATGAAGGTGGTAGACTTGCCGGATGGTGATTCCCGTGCCATCTATAAGAGCACCTCATACGACTTGCGGCAGTTCAACAACTTGCAGATGTATATCCACGCGGAAGATGTCTATTCGTCAGGTGATTTGCGTCCCGGCGATGTGACCGTTTTCATCCGTTTGGGTTCCGACTTCACGGAGAACTACTACGAATATGAGTTGCCCATCGAGGTTACCCCGTGGGGTGTGGGCCGCGACACGAACGCTATCTGGCCGAAACAGAATATGGTCTACATCACGCTGGATTCTTTGGTCGCCATGAAGATGGAGCGTAATCGACAGATACGTGCCGGCAACCATCCCAGTATCCTGGTACCTTACTCCCCGGTTCGACTCTCCAATAGCGATCCTCGTTTTACAGTGGTGGGTAATCCGAATTTGGGCGAGGTGACTACCATTATGATTGGTGTCCGAAATCCGAAGAAGCGAGCGGGTGAAGCAGAAACCAGTGGCTATTATGACGACATGAAGCCTAAGTCGGTGGAGGTGTGGGTCGACGAGTTGCGGTTGAGCGGCTTCGACGACCGACAAGGTGTAGCTGCGTTGCTGCGCGCCCGTACCACATTGGCGGATGTGGGTGATTTGACCATTTCGGGTGTCTATTCCAGTCCCGGTTTCGGTCAGTTGGAGCAGTCTATCACCGAACGCTCGCACGAAACCAACGTCAACTTCGATGTGGCTACCAATATCGATGGTGGCAAGCTGATATTCCCCGAACGTTGGAACATCAAGATTCCTGTGCACTATGACTACTCTTTGGCCGTGGTGCAACCCGAATACAACCCGCTGAATCCGGACGTGAAGATGAAGGACGAACTGGCGGAACTTTCGGCTACGGAACGCGACTCTTTGCGCTACCTGACCAATAAGGTCATCGAACGCCAGAACGTCAACTTGATGAATGTGCGCAAGGAGCGTGACTTCTCCAAGGGAAATAACAAGATGCACATTTGGGACATTGAGAACTTCGACCTTTCGTACTCTTACTCCCAATTGCTGCAACGCGACGAGGATTTGGAGATGAACAACGAGTTCATTCATAACGGTGAAATCGGCTATACATTCAGCACGAACCCGAAGAACTATAAACCGTTGTCTAAGGTTAAATGGCTTAAAAACAAGTGGTTCCAGATTATTCGTGACTTCAATATCACGCCTATGCCGAAGAACCTCACCTTCCGCACAACGTTGCACCGTGATTTGCAGGAATTCAAGTATCGTCCTAAGAGTCAGGGTAATATCATCATTGACACCAACTATGTGAAGTCGTTCGACTGGACGCGTAACTATGGTATCAATTGGGATATCTTCCAGAGTTTGAAACTGGAGTTCAAGGCGGATGCATCTGCGCGTATCGACGAGCCCGATGGCCGTATTGACACGCGGGTGAAGAGGGATTCTGTATGGCATTGTCTCGGAAGAGGCGGTCGTACCACCGATTATCGCCAAAACTTCAGCGCTACTTATCAGATTCCTATCAACAAGATTCCGTTGTTCAAGTTTGTGACAGCCAATGCACGCTATACTTCCATGTATATGTATACGGCTTCTGCACTCTCCCTTGCCAATTTGGGTAACACTATCCAAAACTCCCAAAATATTCAGGGTAACGCCACTTTGAACTTTGTAACGCTTTACAATTCAGTTCCTTATCTCAAGAAAGTGAATCAAGGAATTGCGCAAAACAAGGGTAAAGCAGACAAGGATAAGAGCGGTAGAAACGGGAAGGATGAGAAGGATGAGGGAGACCGAGGCATGAAGGGTAAAAAGGGCGACGACAAAAACGATTCTCTGAAGGAGAAACCTCAAATAGGCAGGATGATTTTGGATGGTACTGTCCGGTTGCTGATGTCTGTGCGAAATGTCTCCGCCACCTTCACGCAAGGTCGTGGAACCGTGCTGCCCGGCTATATGTATTCGGCTTCTTTGCTTGGACATGGAAAGGAGGCCAATGGTCCCGGATTCCTCTTCATGTTCGGTGGACAGCCTGACATTCAAGCTATTGGTGCTCGTAACCATTGGCTCACGACCGACTCCCTGATGAATGCGCCATACCAGAGAACCCGCAATCAGGTGATCAACTTCCGAGCGACTGTGGAGCCGTTCCGCGACTTCCGTATTGATGTTTCCGCTAATCGGAATTTCACTGAAAACTTCTCAGAATACTTCCATGTTGACGAGTTAGGCAATGTGTCGCATTACACACCGCAGCGTTCCGGTTCGTTCAGTATGACCTATTGTGCTTTGGGTACCTTCTTTATGGACCATGATGAGTTGTTCCAGCAATTCCGCGATGTGCGCTCCCAGTTGGCACAGCGTTATGCTGAAAACAACCCCAACTACACAGGAGAAATTGATCCCGAAACTGGATACCCTGTCGGTTACAGTGCGATTTCCCAGGATGTGTTAATGGGAGCATTCCTTACGACCTATCTTAGCAAAGATGCTGAAAAGTCGGACATTTTCTCGCCGTTCTTGAAGATTCCGTTGCCCAACTGGCGCTTGAATTACAATGGCTTGACGAAACTCAAGGTCATGAGCAAGATTTTCCAAAGCTTCTCATTGATTCACAACTATACCTGTACCTACAGCGTGGGCAGTTATTCCACCAATATTGCTTACAGACAAGATGAGAACGGATATCCCAATGCTTACAATACGCTCGGTGACTTCATTGCTGCGAATGAGCTGAGCCAGATGGCGTTGAACGAGCAGTTCGGACCGTTGATTGGTTTTGATATGACGTTGAAAAACAGCATGTTGATGAAAGTGGAGTATAAGCAATCGCGCAACCTCTCCCTCAGTTTCGCCAACACGCAGATCACCGAAACCACCAGCAAGGAAGTTACGGTTTCTGCCGGTTACCGCTTCAAAGATATCAAGCTCGGATTGGTGTTCGCAGGAACGAAACGTCAGTTTGTCAGCGATTTGAACGTCACCGCCGGTTTCGGTTTGAAGGACAATCAGACGATGCTGCGCCGTATCACCGAGGATAACGAGCAGGTGACTTCCGGCTCCTTGAATGTGACCATCAATGTGGCTGCCGA
>JAGBPE010000137.1 GCA_017633495.1 Bacteroidales bacterium
CGGGGATTATTTCAACATTTTTGTGTTTATTTTTTTATCAAAAGATACTCACTAAAAGGCATTATTATTTTTAATTTTGTCAGATTAAAAGTAATTGTGTAATTTAGATGAAATACGTCAAGCCAATAGTTCGTATTGTGTTGAGTATCACGTTGATAGTGGTATTTGTTTTGGCAGCAGTAAATATGCCAAAGCAGCGCTGTGAACGTATTTCAGTCGTGGCCCATACACAAAACGAAAGTGTGACGCTTGCTCAGAAGGACGTGGAACGTCTGCTGTCAGATGCAAAGATCGAGGTGGTGGGCAAAGCCGTGAAGGAGGTGGATTTGGGAGAAATCACCAATTTGTTGTTGGCCAATCCTTACATTGCCACCGTGAATTTCGTCCATTTTGCCGGCAAAAAGCTGGTCATCGATTATAACTTGAAGGAGATTGTCTTACACGTGTTCACCCCCAACGGTGAACACTATTTTGTTGACAATGGGGGCACTGTAGTGCCGTTCACTTCCAAGATGCAGGACTACCTGATGGTGGTCAACGGCAATGTCTCCGACAACTACAAACTGGGCAAGAAGGCCCCCCGCAAGGTGCAGGATGCGCTTGCACTGGCACGGAAGATCAACGAGAACGACTTCTATCAAGCGCAGTTCCGTCAGATTTATCTCAACAACCACGGTGAAATGGAGCTGACAGCCACGGTGGGCGGTCAGACCATCCTTTTCGGAGGGCTGGACGATGCCGACCAGAAGCTTGCGAACCTCAAAACAGTTTACGAGAACGGCCTGTCACACAAGGGTTACAACACGTATGCCCAGTTGGATGCCCGCTTCAAAAACAGAATTATTGCAACAAGAAAATAAACCACGCGTATGGAGAAAAATTACTCTAACAATTTCGGATTCAACAACATGGCGAGCGACATCGTGGTCGGTCTCGACATTGGCACCACCAAAGTGGCCACCATCATCGGTTACCTGAACACCAAAGGGAAAATCGAAATCCTCGGACATGGAAAATCCGCCTCCAAGGGCGTGGAATTCGGCCTTATCCAAAACTTGCTGAAGGCGCAGGAGAGCATCAAAACCTCCGTGCAATTGGCTTCAAGTCATGCACGTCTTGATAGCATCGACAGTGTCTATGCAGGCATTGCCGCGCGTCATATCCGCACCGGCAACTGCAAGCACTACATCCTCCGCTCAGACCATAACGCGCTGATTACTCAGGATGAGCTCGACTCCATGAAACGCGACGTGGAGAACATTGCGCTGCCTCCCGGACAGCAGATCATTGCCATCATCCCGCAGAAATACGTGATCGAGGATTCAGCCGACGGCGCCAGCCACGAATCCATGGATCCCGTTGGCGAGTTAGGATCCAAAATCACCGGCTACTACCAGGTGATTATGGGCAATTATCAAGAAATTAAGAAGATACATACTTGTATCTCCAATGTGAATATCGATACGGAAGAGCTGATTCTGGAACCGATTGCTTCCGGACTCTCCTGTCTCTCCGAAGAGGAGAAACAACGCGGCGTGGCTTTGATCGACATCGGCGGCGGCACCACCGACATGGTGATCTTCAAGAACGGTCATCCCAAATTCTGCAAGGTGATTCCATTTGCCGGCTCCGTCATCACGAAAGACATCGCCAGCGTCTGCAACATCCCTGAAGACACTGCAGAAGAGCTGAAAATCAACCACGGTAGCTGTATTCCGGAACGCAGCAATCCGAACCGCGTGAGCACCGTGCTTCGTCCGCACCAGCAAGCCCCGCTGAAAATCTCCGACGAACAGCTGGCCAAGATCATCTACAGTCGTGTCCACAACGACATCCTCGGCTTCGTGAAGAAAGAGCTCGAAGCTTCCGGCTGCATGAAGATGCTCCAGAACGGCGCAGGTCTTGTGCTTACCGGTGGCGGTGCGAAATTGCGTCACCTCGTCGAGCTGTGCCAATACGACCTCGGTCTCAACACCCGCATCGGTATCCCTGGTATCGGTTTTGCCGATTCCCTCTCCAACGAACTCAAACAACCGCTCTATTCCACTGCGCTCGGCTTGCTGAAATATGGTATCGAGAAGCAGACGAAAGATTTCCACGTGGAAGAGCAAAGAGAGGACTTCAACAATCGTGAAGAGGATTACCAACAGACTGATAATGGGATGTTTGACGACAAAGAGAAGAAAGGTCGCAAACTCCTTGACGGTTTCAAAAGTACCTTGACCAAACTGTTTGAGCAGATTTCGTAAAAAACCTAAAACCATTAACCGAAAGTAATAAAACATCAAATATGACAGAATCTATAAACTTTACGCCCGATTTTGGAGCAAAAGAGAACACCTCCGCCATTAAAGTGATTGGCGTGGGCGGTGGCGGTAGCAATGCCGTGCAACACATGTTCGCTGAAGGCATCCAAGGTGTGGATTATCTGGTCTGCAACACCGACAAATGCCATCTGGATGCTTGTAAAATTCAAGATAAACTGTTGTTAGGCAACGGTTTAGGAGCAGGTGCAAAACCTGAAGTGGCACAAAAGTATGCCAATGAGAGCGAAAAAGAGATCAGAGAATTCATCGGAGATAACACCAAAATGCTTTTCATTGCAGCTGGTATGGGTAAAGGTACCGGTACGGGCGCTTCTCCTGTGGTTGCAAAGGTTGCCAAGGAGATGGGCATCCTCACGGTGGGCGTTGTCACCGAACCTTTCAAATTCGAAGGACAGAGAATCCGCAAAGCCGCTGAAGCCGGTATCGAGGAGATGAGCAAATATGTGGACTCCCTCATTATCGTCAACAACCAGAACCTGATGAAATACTACACCTCCATGGAAATCGACAACGCCTACTCGCAAGTTGACGATGTCCTTAAAAACGCCGTGAAGTGTGTGGCCGAAATCATTACAGTGACCTTTGGCCAAAACGTGGATTTCAACGACGTGAAGTCCATTATGGAAAATAGCGGCAAAGCCCTTCTGGGTATTGCCACCGCTGAAGGCGACAGCCGCGTGCAAAACGTCCTCGACGACGTGCTCAACTGCCCGTTGCTCGAAAATGCCGACATCAGCGACGCTAAGAACTTCCTCTTCTTCGTCACCTACGGTCCGAACAAGAAGATCACCATGGGCGAGTTGGAACTTCTCTCCGAACGTTTCGAGGAGATGCAGTCGGAAAGCGTGCATGTCATTTGGGGTCACGGTCTCGACGAATCCCTGGGCAACAGCATCAAGCTCTCTCTTGTGGTCACCAATTTCGATTCTACTCATCGCGAAGATGAGCAGAATGTGGTCATCAACACCACCGAAGAGACCATTGTGAATACCATTGAGGAGACTCCGGAAACTTCCGTTATTGACTCAGCTATTGAGGAGCACCTGCAAGAGCAGAGTGTTGCACAAGAGCAGGTCGTTTTGGAACCCGAAACACCTTCCGCACCGACGTTCTCCACTGATACGGTGGAGCGTTCCAGCGAATCTTCAAACCTCTTCACCTTCCCGAGTCACAACGAACCTTTCGCCAACCTCAATTATGATGATGACGACACGTTCAACAGAATGGTCAACCAACCGACCATCACGCGTGACGAGACGGTGTTCTCAACCCAGAACAAGACGCAAGTGGCTGTGGAAGAGCCGAATAATGCCTACTATGAGTTGAAAGACGACGTTTATGACGTCTTTCACGGTTTTGCTGACTAAGCTTGCAACTCCCGCTGCAACACACTGAGCCAGCGGGCGTAAGCGTCAAGATATTGATTGTGGTGGTTCCGATCCGGTTCCACCACATTTCTTTTATTCAAGTTCCGGAATGCCTCTTCGGCAGAGGTGAAGTAGCCGCAACCCATCGCGGCACCTGTGGCAGCGCCCGCTGATCCGTCGGTGTCGTAAAGTTCGATAACCGCATCGGCGACGGTGGCCAAGGTGGTGCGGAAAATGGGGCTGAGAAACATATTGGCGTGTCCGGCGCGAATCACCTTCGTGCTCATGCCCGTTGCCTGCATGATGTCCATGCCGTATTTGAACGAGAAGGCGACACCCTCCTGTGCTGCGCGCACCAACGTACTGGCGTTGTGATTGTTGAAGTTGATTCCGTGGATAGAAGACTGCAGTTGTCGGTTCTCCAAGATGCGTTCAGCTCCGTTGCCGAAGGGCAGAATGGAGACGCCGTCGGAGCCGATAGGGGCTTGAGCGGCGAAGTAGTTGAACTGTTCGTAGGAAATTTCCGGTGCCACCAGCCGTTTCATCCAGGCGTTGAGAATGCCCACGCCGTTGGTGCAGTGCATCACCCCCAAGCGGGTCTGTGCGGGGGTGTGGTTCACATGCGCGAAGATGTTGATGCGGGATTTCGGGTCGGTACACACGCGGTCGCTGATGCCGTATACTACGCCGGAGGTGCCAGCTGTGGCCGCGACCTCTCCGGGATTCAACACGTTGAGGGAGAAGGCGTTGTTGGGTTGGTCACCTGCACGATAGCAGATGGGGATGCCGGCACGCAGACCCAATTCCGCAGCGGCTGCATCAGTAAGTCGCCCCTGTTCCCCAAATGCGGGAATCTGGTCCGCCACCAAATCTGTGGGAATTCCGAAGAATTCCATCAGTTTCGTGGACAGAGCGTTATCGGCGAAATCCCAGCTAACACCTTCGGAAAGGCCTGTCACGGTGGTGCGCACTCCACCGGTCATGCGCATGGCGAGGTAGTCACCGGGCAACATATATTTATATATATGGTCAAAAATGTCGGGCTCGTTCTTTTTCACCCAAGCCAGTTTGGCCACCGTGAAATTGCCGGGCGAGTTGAGCAGATGTTGCAGGCAGAAGTCGTGACCGAGCGCTTCGAAGGCCTCCTCCCCAAAAGGCACTGCGCGGCTGTCGCACCAGATGATGGCGGGACGAAGCACTTGTAAGTCTTTGTCCACCAGTACTAAACCGTGCATCTGGTAGGTGATGCCGATAGCTTGGATGTCGCTCGGCTGAACGTTTGCTGAGGTCAGCACCTTATGCAAAGCCTCCTTCAGATACGACCACCAATCGTCGGGATTTTGCTCTGCCCAACCATTGCGCACAGCCATAATCGGGGCTTCCGTTTGCGGTGCGAAACCATTCGCCACCACCATGCCGTTTTCCCCGTTCACTAAGGATACCTTAACAGACGAACTTCCTAAATCTATTCCTAAAAACATAACAATTCACAATTCATAATTCATAGTGCACAATTGCATTGCGCGGCAAAGGTACGATTTTTTAGGAATGCGAAAAAATTGTATCTTTGCCGCTCATTTTGAAAAAGTTATTACGATGAGCGTTGAATTATCAGAACAGGAAATCATCCGCAGAAAGAAATTACAAGATTTACTCGATTTAGGCATCGATCCTTACCCCGCAGCCACCTACGAGGTGAACGCTACCACCGCTGAGATTTTGGATAAATTCCCCAAAGACAACAGCCTTTTCCAGGAGGTGAGCATTGCCGGACGTATTATGAGTCAGCGCATTATGGGCGCCGTCTCCTTCTACGTGTTGCAAGATGCCGTGGGCAAAATTCAGGTCTATGCCAAACGTGACGAGATTTGTCCGGGCGAGGATAAAACGATGTACAACAGCGTGTTCAAGAAATTGGACATCGGCGATATCATCGGCGTGAAGGGTTTCGTGTTCACCACGCAGACCGGCGAAATCAGTATTCACGTGAAGGAGTTCACCATCCTTTGCAAGTCGGTGTGCCCGCTGCCCATCGTGAAGGAGAAGGACGGTGTGGTGTACGACGCTTTCCAGAATCCGGAGCAGCGTTACCGTCAGCGCTACATCGACCTCATCGTGAATCCGCAGATCAAAGATACGTTCATCAAACGCACGTTGTTGGTCAACACGATGCGTAACTATTTGAACGAGAAGGGTTACCTCGAAGTGGAGACCCCGATTCTGCAACCGCTTTACGGCGGTGCGGCGGCCCGTCCCTTCAAGACCCACCACAACACCCTCGACATGACACTCTATCTGCGTATTGCTGACGAGCTGTACTTGAAGAAGCTGATTGTCGGCGGTTTCAACGGCGTGTATGAATTCTCCAAGGACTTCCGCAACGAGGGTATGGACCGTTTCCACAACCCCGAGTTTACCCAGATGGAGCTCTATGTGCCCTACAAGGACTACAACTGGATGATGGATACTGTCGAAGAGATGGTGGAGCGCATTGCCCTCGCGCTGCACGGCACCACCAAGGTGCAGGTTGGCGAAAACGTCATCGACTTCAAGCGCCCGTGGAAACGCTACACCATGTTCGAGGCTATCGAGCATTTCACTGGCACTGACATTTCGGAGATGAGTGAGGAACAGCTCGCTGCTTTCGCCAAAACCTTGGGCGTGGATGTGGACAGCACCATGGGCAAGGGCAAACTCATCGACGAGATTTTCGGTGAGGCTTGCGAATCGAAGCTCATCCAGCCGACGTTCATCTATGACTATCCTATAGAGATGTCTCCGCTCACCAAGAAGCACCGCAGCAAACCGGGTCTCACCGAGCGTTTTGAGGCGATGTGCAACGGTAAGGAGATATGCAACGCATATTCCGAGCTCAACGACCCGCTCGACCAGCGCAAGCGTTTCGAGGATCAACTGGAACTCGGCAAGCGCGGCGACACCGAATCGATGGTGTTAGACGAGGACTTCCTCCGTTCCCTCGAAATCGGTATGCCGCCCACAGCCGGTCTGGGCATTGGCATCGACCGTTTGGCGATGATCATGACCAATTCGCCGTCCATCCAAGACGTGCTCTTCTTCCCGCAGATGCGTCCGGAGAAGAAGCAAGAGGTCAGCAAAGACGAAGAATTCACCGCTTTGGGCATGGATGCCGCTTGGGTCCCCGCGCTCCGGAAGCTCAACTTCAACACGCTGGAGCAACTGAAGCAGGCTAACCCCAACAAGCTCTTGAACGACCTCGGCGGATTGCGCAAAAAGCTGAAATTGGAGGTCCCAGCTGCGAAATTGGAGGATATCAAGGGGTGGATTGAGAAAATCGGATAATACAAATTATACATAAATCCCCTGTAGAGACGCGATTAATCGCGTCTCTACATTTTTTAAAAAATAAATGTCCGAGTGATTCAAAAAAAATGTATTTTTGCCGCCGGTTTTGAGCCGAAGTGGCGGAATCGGTAGACGCGTTGGTCTCAAAAACCAATGAGGTAACACTCGTGCCGGTTCGATCCCGGCCTTCGGTACTGAAAAAGAGGAAGTTAACGCTTCCTCTTTTTTGTGCAATGTAGCGTAGAAATTGGCATAAAAAACAAAGCCCCGCGTCGCAGGGCTTTGTTTTTATAAGATTAGGTTTGAGCTTAAGGCTCTAACACTTTCCCAATTGTTTCGGGGTAGTGGCGGTGTTCCAATTGGTGGATTTTCGTCTCGACGGTCTCCAACGTGTCGCCTTCTTCGATATGGAAGGAGAATTGGTCGATGATTTTGCCGGTGTCAACACCTTCGTCCACGAAATGGATGGTGATGCCGAAGACCTTCACGCCGTAGTTGTAGGCGTCGGCAATGCCGTGTGCGCCCGGGAAAGAGGGCAGCAGCGCGGGATGCAGGTTGATGATACGCATGGGGTAGGCTTCCAACAGCGTCTTTCCGATGATACGCATATAGCCGGCCAACACGATGTAATCGACTTGGCGTTTGCGAAGTTCGTCTAATACGGCCTGCTCGTAGGCAGCTTTGTCGGCATACTCCTTCGCACAAAAAGTGAACGCGTCAATGCCGTGGGCACTGGCGCGTTCTACTGCTTTGCATGAAGGTTTGTCGGACACCAGAAGAGCTATTTCAGCGTTCAGTTTGCGACTCTCAACAGCCTCGATAATGGCCTGAAAATTAGAGCCGAAGCCACTGGCGAATACGGCAATCTTCTTCATGGATTACTTTTTGTTAGGACAACCGCCTTCTTTCTTGCAGCCGTGGCCTTCGCCTTTTTGGCAACCTTGTTTGTCGCCTTTGCAGCAACCATTGCCTTCGCCTTTCTTGCAGCCACCGCAGCAGCCCATGTTGTCAAATGCAGCCTTTCTTTCATCGATGGTGAGATTGTCCCAGTTGTTCATAGCAGCTTCGAAAGCAGCTTTCTTCTCTTCCTGGGCTTTCTTCATTTCCTGCATTTCATCGTATTTGGCCTTGCGGTCGTTGAGCAGCTCGTTTTTGCGGTCCTCGGAGATGTTCTCCCAGTTCTCCCAATCTTCGGCAGCCTTCTTGCAGGCTTCCATTTGAGCTTTCTGCTCTTCGGTCATTTCCTTGCAGCAGGGTTCTTCGGCCTGCATTTCAGTGCCTTCAGCGGGTTGTTCAGCGGGCTTGTTGTTGTTGCAAGCGGTGAATGTCAGACAGCAAGCAGCTGCCATCAGGATCATAAGTTTCTTCATTTTTTTTTCTTTTTTGATTTGTTTCTAATTTGAAAAATTGTGGTGCAAAAATAGTTTTTTTTCAAACCCTCAACTGTTTAAAATTCTTAAAAGTTCAGATCATACACCGCTTTGAATCGCAGCCCGAACCCTTGCATCGGGTAGTTGCGGATGATTTCGTATTGCTCGTTGGCGATGTTCAGCAATTCCAGTTTAAGACTGAGAACCGAACTTTTGAAGTTGAAATCGTGGCTGAGGGTGATGCTCTGGTCGATGTAGCCGGCTACTAAGTTGGCCGGGATGTTCTGCGAAAGCGAGTAACGGTCGCTACAGCCGATCATTGCGTATGTAACAGTGATCCAAGGCGTTTGCAAACTTAAACTGACGGAACCCGACCACAGCGGCGTATAGGGAATCTGGTGATTGAAGGTCTTGCCGTTGGGGTCGGTGCGGTCGACTGCCTTTTGGTAGGTGACGTTGCCGTTCAATCGCAGGATGTACTGGCGGGTGATGCGGTATTGCCAGTAAGAGTTTAGTTCCGCGCCGGCCACGTAGACCTTGCCGTAGTTCAGCATCGTCCATGAGAAGAGGTTGCGCGACGGAAACGCCACGATTTTGTCTTTCACGATGTTGAAGTAGCCGTCTAACGTGTTGGAAACAGTGATTTTACCCGCTGCGAGGTGCGCCTCCTTCATCACCAATCCGAGGTTCCACTGGTGCGTTTTTTCCGGATTGAGGTTCACGTTTCCGACCTCACGATAGTATAAATCGTTGAAAGTCGGCATGCGGAAAATGTTTTTGTAGAAGAAGCGAAGATGCAGGATTTTGGTCAGTTCGAAGGAGCCGCCAATGGAGGGTGATAAATGTGTATAGTCTTGTATATCAGGATTTTCTACGATAATGTTGTCTACGTAGGTGAGCAGCAAGTTGGCGTTGACTTTCCATCGGTTTCCGGCGATAATGGCGGACAGAGAGGTGAGGGAGGTGAACCGTTCGGGGTGGGCGTAATCGAGTGAATTGGCTGTCATCCCTTGGAAGAAGACATCTTGAGCCAATGCGAATTGCAGCAGCCTCATTTTTTGCAGCGAGTCTTTCTCGGCGATGGGCGTAAACAGTACACTGTTAGATAGATAGCTCTCGTGCTGATGGTAGCGGTTGTCAAGAAAACCCTCCTCGTTCAGGTAGTCGGGATCGAGGTAGCGCGTGTAATCGTAGTTGAACTTCGCGTTAGCCTGATAAGCCCATTTGTCGTTGAAATACTTGTGGTAGTGCACCTGCCCGAAGGCGTTCTGGTTCCATAGCTTCTGATGCGAATCGGAGTTATAGAAGATGGTGGCAGAGGGCAGCTCCCGCGCGGAGTTGTAGTAGTAGAGTTTGACATTGAACCGTTGCGTGCGGTCAATCTGCCAGACGGCGTTGAATTCGGTGTTAAGTGTCCGAGTTTCAGCGTTTTTGCGAATCTCCTGCGAGGTGCTGTCGTTCACACCGCCATAGTGCAGGGTGTAGGGGTAGTCGCCCTTCGACCGCATCGCATCTGCCGAAAGATTCCAGTAGAACAGCCTGTCGTCGCGCTTTTTCGAGCGAATCTTCTGCATAAATCCCGCCTGAAGCTCATAAAGTCCGTACATGCCCACGGTTCCGCCGACTCTTACTCGGTAAGGTGTTTGAGGAATAGCATTTATTGTGTTGATTTTCAGGAGACTGCTGTAAGAAAAAAGACGTGCGGGAACGAAAATCTTGTCGTCCAAACCGACAATCAGCGAAAGTGAGGCGACGTTTTCGAGGGAGAGTTTTCCGAGGTCGATCTGTCCGGTTTGGCAGTCGGTGATAGCGATGTCGTCGTAGGCTACGCCCGTATGCTGCGTGCCCAGTCCGCGCACGGAAACGGTCTTCATGCCGCCTGTACCGCCGTAGTCGCGTACCACTACTCCAGACATATACTTCAGAGCATCAGAGAGTTGCAAGGTCGGCAGCTCTTTAATCTGCTGAGCTGTAATCTGTTGTACGGCGGCGGGACCCGTAAACACCTTTTGTGGTCCATCTGCATTGATGTTGACCTCCTCAAGCCGCTGCGTACGAGCGCTGTCGCGTTGGTTTTGCGCATGCAGGTTGCCACAACCCAACACCAAAACCGCCCATAATATACATATGTAGAAGTTCTTCCTCATAGAAACCGGCGGCAAAAGTACAAATATTCCACATGCAAACTACATAGGCCAATCTTGTCAAAAAATTGTATCTTTGCCCCCGTTTTTCGAAAGATTGAAAATATGAAAATGGATATTCTGCTCGGCCTGCAATGGGGCGATGAAGGTAAAGGAAAAATCGTGGACGTTTTGACGCCCAAATATGATGTGATTGCGCGCTTCCAGGGCGGTCCCAATGCGGGACACTCGCTGGAGTTCAACGGACACCGTCACGTGTTGCACATCATTCCGTCCGGCATCTTCCACAAAAGCAAAGTCAACATCATCGGCAACGGCGTGGTCATCGACCCGATTATCTTCGAAGAGGAGATTAACGCGCTGATTGAAATGGGTTTAACCCCGACCGACAATCTCTATATCTCCCGCAAGGCACACCTCATTCTGCCCACACACAAGCTGTTGGATGCCGCGCAGGAGGCTCGCAAGGGCAATATGAAAATCGGTTCCACTTTGAAAGGTATTGGACCGACCTACACCGACAAGACCGCTCGTACGGGCTTGCGCGTGTGTGATCTCGAATCGCCTGATTTTGAGGCTAAATACCGCAAAAATATAGATGAGCATATCGAAATGTTGAAGAATCTCCATTTCGACTATGCAGAGAAACTTGCCGAACTGGATGCCCAATGGCGCAAATCGTTGGAAACCATTCGCAAATTTAAGTTTATCGACAGCGAATATGTTGTTCATCAATATCTTACAGAAGAAAGATCCGTGCTGGCAGAAGGCGCACAAGGCACGTTGCTGGATCTCGAATTCGGCGCCTATCCGTTCGTGACCTCCTCCAATACCATCGCTGCGGGTGCGTTCACTGGACTCGGTCTGGCTCCGCACTTCGCTGGTCGTGTTTTCGGTATCGTGAAGGCCTACTGCACCCGTGTGGGCAGCGGTCCCTTCCCGACGGAACTCTTCGACGAAACGGGCGAATTCCTTCGCAAGGAAGGTAATGAGTACGGTGCAACTACTGGTAGACCAAGACGTTGCGGTTGGCTCGATCTCGTGGCGCTCCAATACGCGCTGATGATCAACGGCGTGACCGACATTGCGCTCACCAAAGCCGACGTGCTCGACCAACTCGATGAAATCAAGATCTGTACCGCCTATCGCGTGAACGGCGAGCTCACCGATCGGATGCCCTCCGCGAATGATGTGGAGATTGAGCCCGTTTATACCACCCTGCCGGGTTGGAAAGAGGACATCTCCGACTGCAAGACCTACGAATCGTTGCCGCAAACGTTTAAAGACTACATCCAATTTATTGAGGATAAGACGAATACGAAGGTGTCCATTGTCTCGGTTAGTCCTGACAGAGAAGGTACGATTTTCAGATAGTTTCAGGTTTCAGGTTTCAAGTTTCATGTGCTCCTACCCAAAAGTCTGGCTATTACGGCTTCTCTGCTGTGCACTGCTTTTGGTGGGATGCTTTTCTCTTTATGCCCAAAACAGGCCAGCGGAGGACGATTTTCTGCAATTTTTGCGAGAGGAACTGCAATTTCAGTATGATTCCTTGCAGCATACGGAGCATCCGCCATATTTTATGGCTTACCGTGTGAAGGAGACCACGGAGCATCATGTTGCTGCTGATTTTGGGAAGATTTACGATAATTCTACCTCAAAAACCGTCTTTTTGACCATAGAAATGCGTGTGGGAAAGCCGGAAACGGACAATTACCACTATCTTACGCACAAAACCACCTTCGTCAAGCAGATTCCGCTGCCGTTGGAGGAGAATCCGGTTTTGGTCAGAAAGATTCTTCAGAAAGAGACCCGAAAAGCATATCAAGAGGCTGTAGTTCAGTTTGTTGAGAATAAACTAGCCACCACCTATTTCGATGCGGAAGAGGATATTGAGAAGTTTCTCTATATGCGGAACGACAAGGATGGCTACTACGAAGCGCCTGTCTCCATTGAGTCGCATTGGGATGCAGCGGTTTGGGAGTCCAATTTGCGCCACTGCACTTCAAGCATCCAATCCACAGCGGATTTGCGGTGTCAGTTTTCCCGTAATTATCTGGTTAACAGCGAAAATAGTTTCTTTGTGCAAAACGAAAGTTCCGCGATGTTAAAGTTGCGGATGGAATTCCTGACCGCACAAGATCATATTCC
>JAGBPE010000138.1 GCA_017633495.1 Bacteroidales bacterium
ATCGATCCAGCCGTATTTCTTCAGCAGCACGCCCGCGGTTTCGATGGCTTCGCGAGCGGTACAGCACCGTTGCAACAACAGCATGCAGAGCCGCTGGCAGTCGATGAGTCCGCTGTCGGACTTCAGCTCCGGACGACCGCCAAAGGTCGATTCGCCGATGGCTAGTTGTGCTTCGTTGACGCAAGGATAAGCGGTGTTAAGGAACTGGTAAGTGTGCTCCACCTGCGGAATCTCGCCGACAGGGATGTTATCGTAGCGCAGCATCTGTCCGGGCAGTTGCTGCTTCGCCCATTGGCGTTTGTAGAGGGTCTGGGTTGCCCCGCGTTCGTAATCCTGTTCCGGGGTTACGTAGATGTTGGTGCGCGAGCGATGGCTGTCGTCGGTATGCGAAGTCATCACCGAACCGTCTGCCGACGCTTTCTTACCCACCGTAATGGAGGTGCATTCCATGCCGTCTGACTCGTAATCGGCAACATTTTGCGCCGAAACAGAGGCCATCCACAAAATTGCCACAAGGGATAGTACTATTCTTTTCATATTATGAACTTTGACTTAACTGCTAACTGCTAACTTAGTAAATCATGCCGCAAAAGTACAAATTATTAATGTTAAACATACGGTCTGTAGGATTTTTTTTTATAATTTTGCCGTTATTATGAGCAAGCAAAAAATGGCGATAGAACATCTTGATAATTACCGCGAAACGGCGGTGTTGATTGCCGTATCCACCCCGGATGTTGCGGAGGAGAAGACGATGGAGTACCTCGACGAGCTGGCCTTTTTGGTGGAGACCGCCGGCGGCAGGTGTGTGCAGAAGTTCATCCAGAACCTGGCGCACCCCGACACACGCACCTATTTCGGTTCCGGCAAAATCCGCGAAGTGGCCGACTACGTTCACGAAAACGACATCGATATGGTGGTGGTGGACGACGAACTGCCGCCCTCGCAACAGCGCAACATCGAGGAGCTGATGAAGTGCAAGGTGATGGACCGCACCCACCTCATTCTCGACATCTTCGCGAAACACGCCCAGACGGCACACGCCAAAACGCAGGTGGAGCTGGCGCAATACAAGTACCTGCTGCCCCGCCTGACGGGTATGTGGACCCACCTGGAGAAGCAGCGCGGCGGTATCGGTATGCGCGGCCCCGGTGAGAAGGAGATCGAGACCGACCGCCGTATCATCCGCGACCGTATCTCGTTGTTGGAGAAGCGGTTGAAAGATATTGACCGACAGAAAAAGACGCAACGCGGACACCGCGAGCAGTTCGTGCGCGTGGCGTTGGTGGGCTATACCAACGTCGGCAAATCGACCATCATGAACCTGCTGAGCAACTCTGACGTGCTGGCCGAAAACAAACTCTTCGCCACATTGGACACGACGGTCCGCAAGGTGGTGTTCCAAAACCTGCCCTTCTTGCTCTCCGACACGGTGGGCTTTATCCGCAAGCTGCCCCACGGGTTGGTGGAGTCGTTCAAATCGACCCTGGACGAGATCCGCGAAACGCATCTGCTGCTGCATGTGGTGGATATCAGCCACCCCGACTTCGAGGAGCAGATTCAGACGGTGCAGAAGACCTTGGATGAAATAGAGTGTGGCGACAAGCCTACCGTCATCATTTTCAACAAGATAGACCAGTACACCTGGGTGGAGAAGGCCGAAGACGACCTCACGCCCAAAACGAAGGAGAATATCACCTTAGAGGAGCTGAAAGCCACCTGGATGGCGAAACTGGGCCCGAAGACGCTCTTTATCTCCGCCAAAACGAAGGAAAACATCAACGAGATGAGGGATTTCCTGTATGAGGAGATCAAGAAGCTGCATATACAGATTTACCCCTACAACAACTTCCTGTATTAGGCAACAGGCATTAGGCAAAAGGGTTAATCAATATTATAATTCTTGAGGAAATCGATGACGTACTTCACCGTTTCGTAGAGGAGGCCGTGACAGAGGCCCGGTTCTGCGTTGACGTTCATCGTGGCACTCTGTTTGTCGATAGCGATGACGAAGTCGCGGATGGGCAAAGCGGCTTCCGGTCCGAGAAGGGTGACCAACGAGGCGAAATCGGCACGCGCGTAGAAGTAGTGCTCGAAATACTCTTTCGGCCACTCGCGCTCCAGCGGCTGCGACAGCGAAGACAGCGCACTGAGGCTCTTTACGTAAAATAACAGGTCGTCTTTCACCAGCACGAAAGAGGAGTCTTCTTTCACCACCATCGTGTAGGTTTCATAGTCCATCTCTTTTTTGTGGGTCAGGATGATGTAGGCATCCCATCCGTCTATCTTTTTGCAGACCAGTGTCTTCATATCGATAAGGGAATCGGCGGGGTCCTCTACATAGGGCGCATCCTCCACGGCTACCTCTTCCTCCACTACCTCTTCCTCCACTACCTCTTCCTCCACTACCTCTTCCACTACCACCTCTTCCACTACCTTATTCTTTCGCGTGGAGTCCGTGATATGGTTGCTGGTCTCCACAAACCGTTCCAACATACCGCGCACCTCTTCGGGATGCTCCACAACGGTAGCGAACAGGATGCTGTTTTCATCAAGGGCGGACAGCGTAAAGACAAACGGTTTGTTGAGCAGTGGCAACAGCAAGCCCCATTCTTTCATTGCGCCTGCGAAGGGCTCTGCAAAATCGCCGCAGCCTTCCATCGTGCTGATGACCAACCCCAAATAGTCACCTGAAACGTAGGGGAGCAACCTTTTTACCGCCTCGGGAGAGGTTTTCAGAGCGTTCGGTTGTTCGTTCCCAGTGCGGAACTCGCTATAGGAGGTGAGACGGTCGTGTCGCGCCTCGCCTCTCGAAAAAATCTCCAGATTCAACTCGCTGACCGTTTTTTGCAACGCGGCGGAGGCAGGAACCAAATCGGCCATTGCCACGGATATGGCTTTGAGAAGCGTATTGCCCTGTTTGTAGGCGGTGTAGGAGTCCCATCCCTGGGTCAGCATGGCGGTTGCCGTCTCGCTGCTGGCAAACTTGGAGTGGCTCAGCCGATCCCACACCTGCATGGGCGTTTCGGTCTTTAAAAACTGACTCAGCCAACCATCCCAATCAATGCTGTCTGTGCCCTCCACAAAGGTGGGGTGCGAGTTGTAAATGGCGCTCATGTCGGTGAGCGTCACGAAACAGGCGACATCCTCGGTGCAGATCAGCGCCGAGGTCGTCCCATAGTCATATTCACTCGAAATGGACATGCAGCGGAATTTCCGTCCCTCGGCATCGGTCATTGTTTCGAACGGCGGCAAGGACTTGTCGAGCGAGCGCACCATCTTTTCGAAGTTCTTCTCGTTGTTCAGCGGCAGAAAATAGTAACGGGAATCGGCCATAGCCGCTGTGGCGGTGAAGTCGATACCCAGCTTGTTGTCGCGCTTTATCCAGCTCTGTACCAGCTTTTTGGAAAACTTCACACTGTCGTAGAGCGGTTTCAGCACCTTCTCCGTGTGCATCGCTTCCAGTTCCATAACCCTCGCCAAAGTGTCGAGGTCGATCAAGGTGACGGAGTAGCAGCTGTCGGGCACGTAGTGGAGCACGCGCTGGTGTTTCGGAACCTGTGCAAAAGTGACCGTTGCAAAGCAAATCAGAATGATAGTCAATAATTTACGTTTCATAATGTTTGTTTTTATGTG
>JAGBPE010000017.1 GCA_017633495.1 Bacteroidales bacterium
ACTCCATCAAATCACTTTGCTCAGTGGTCGCGAACTACTGTGCTATCCGAAAGTGGAACTCTCACAGCCCATCGACAACCGAATGAAGCTGGACACCACGGGACAATACCTGACCATCGGGCGCAAGAAACCCGTCGTGAAACCCATCCCGCCGGAAGTGGAGCAGCAACGCAAGCAGGCCGTGAAATTCTTCACCGACCACGCCTTCTTCTTCCTCGACCACCGCGAGAAAATCTTGAGCGACAGCCGCATGTTCCTTGCCCCCGTTCCCGTACAAAGCGGCCTCGCTTACATCGGAACCAGTGGCTTCCGACGCCCTACATTGGGTGTCTATGTCGAATGGTGGATGACGTGCATTCCCGCCATCATCAGCCGCCTCCACAACGACACCTGGCTCGTATATTACATCGCGGGGAGCCCGCTGTCGGGAATGAACTGCTGCGGCATCGTCAACGCTAACGGAGAATGCCGGTCGGAGAACCTGCCCAACCCGTTCAGAGCTATTTGGGGTCCATTTACGAATATCAACACGCGATACGATGAGGCCAAGGTGCGTTACGAAGCTTACTCGTTAGAAGAGGTGGTGAAGCTGTTAGAGGCCAACGACAAAGGCGACAGTCTGACAGAAAGAAAGTTGTATCTTCTTCAACGCGAGAATCAGGTATTGCGGCAGGAGATACTGGACACCCGCGAGGCCGGTGCCAAGGCGATGGAGAAGATGCGGGTCTCCCTGTTGAACGCCTACCTCGAATGCAAGCGCGAGGCACTCACGAACTGGCATGCCGACTACTGCCGGAAGCAGGAAGAGGGCAAGGAAGTGCTGGAATCGCTGAATCTGCAGAAGCAGCAGCTCAAGCAGCAATTCCGCCACGGTGAAATCACCAGGATGTTCTATCAACACAAGCTCACTCCGTTGAAAAAAAGGATTTTCAATCTACAACAGGAACTTGAATGCATGGCGAAGAAGGAATTGTCAGAGCTGCTTCCTGAACTCTTCAACCGGCCGGGAGACACGGAGCTCATCACATCTGACGAGGTGGTGGAATTTGTAAAAAAAGGAACGGCAGCAGAACAGTCACATCAAAAATAGGCGCGTATCTACGGCAACAAGAAATTGTCGGGGGCGTTACGGATTATTGTAAAAGCATCGTAGTTGCGTAGATCTCTCGGACTGCAATAGACGGCAAATTCGATGGTTTTGAAATGGTTCAGGAATTGTGGCAGCACCTGATGGTAGGCGGCGGCCACGACCGCGGGGTCGTTGCGGAACGCACCGCAGCCGAACGCACCGAGTATCAGCACCTCAGCCCCGTTCGCGGCGGCAGCGGAGAGGATTTTGCGGGCGCGTTTCACGTGCAACTCCAAAAGTCTTTCCGGACTGATATGCACTGCATCGCCGTCGTTCCGATTGTATCGGTTGGAAGG
Source organism: Bacteroidales bacterium (assembly GCA_017633495.1). GTDB lineage: Bacteria > Bacteroidota > Bacteroidia > Bacteroidales > WCHB1-69 > F23-D06. The sequence goes on from JAGBPE010000017.1 coordinate 1,426, forward strand.
GCTTTCCCGCAGATTGGGGGCGGCGCAGGTAATCACATCCACGCGGAACGGCGAGGACAGGACATTATAGTCGTCGTCTTTCAGCACCACCACGTCTTTGGTGTAGATGAGGTCGTCGTTGTGTAGCGGGTTGGGGGCGGCACGGTGCGGGCCATAGAACTTGTCCCACGCCGTTTTAGTTTTCAGGCACGGGTAGAGGGTTGACACGCGGCAGAGGCACTCCTCCTGAGCCGAGGCACCGTTCTCCACCCCGCCGCCGGGAGAGGTGGAGGAAGCGAAGTTCAGCACGGTCACCTTTTGTCCGGGATACCTTGCCGCCGCCTCGAAAGAGCGCAGACGGCTCACCACCACCTGAGCTTTTTCGGTATAAGGGGGTGCAGGAAGGTTTATTTGGTCGGCATCGCTGATATACTGCTGGGAGGCGATGCTTTGGCTGACAGCGGCTTGCAGCTCCCGGCTGTTGCCAATCCGTTGCAGGGTGTCGTTGAACACGGACACCAACTGTCGTTTTCGGTCTAAGTAGGATGGGTTTGTCATGGTTCGTTTTTTTCAGGACACGCCATCTGTGCAGCTCTACTTCGACATCAGGTACGTCACCACCTCATCCCATGTGTGGAAGCGTGCCGCAGGGTCTTTGGTATCGAAGTGGATGACTTCGCCGGAGAATTGGTCAACGCCGTTCTTGTGGGGACGGTCATCAATGAGGTAGTCGCCGTGGCAGAGGTTCTTGTGGTGCGAAAAGATGAGCCGTTTGTAGAAGACATCGCCTTTTTCGCCGCCGAAGTACTTCTTCACCCACGCCAACTTGTCATTCAAAGCGGTGGGGTTCTTCCACGGGGATGTGGAGAGGATGTAAACATCGTATTTTTCGGCCAGTTGGTGCACGGCATCGATGGCGCCCGGTATCGGGTCCATCAGAGCAAAGATGCCTGGCACATCATCGAGGTTGCCTTCGTAGGCCTGTTGGGTGGCTTCGTCCAACCGGTCGATACCCGACTGAAAATCGACGAGGACGTTGTCCATGTCGAAGAAAAGGATAGGTTTTGTCATAAGATGTTTGTATTTATATTTTTCCTGTCCGTCCGAGAACTCCAAATCGCATGTTTTATCCATACGTTTTTTGAAAAGACTCGATTTTTCAATTCTCAAGAGGGAATAGAATCAGTTCTTTGACTGTTTTCCACGAAGTGTTTCTATCCAGTGACAAAAATCTTCATAAGCGGGATACACAAATAGTGACACACAGTGACATAATGAGTCGTAAATGTCGTGGATTTTTTCAGAAACCGCTAACTTTGCATATATTTCTTTTGAAGCTGATTCCCATAATTCAGGAGTGGTGTAACGATCACATTCTTTAGAATAAAAATGCAACCACTGCGGATTTTCTCTGACAAACCGTACAAAACAAGAGTGTATTTTCCGAGTGTCATAAGCCCATTCACACCAATCTTGCACAGACAATTCATACTTGTAACTCAATGCGTTACATTGTTGATTAACAGCATCAATAATTGCTAAATCAGCATCCTCATCTTTAATATTTGCTTGTATGATAAAATGAGAAATATCTGATTTTTCAGTGGAAATCATTCTACAGCAAGAAAAAAGATCATCAAATGCATTCTTTACTGTGAAGTTTGAATTAAAAGGCCCAATTTTATTTTTATATAATTTTATATCAGATTGACTGAATACCTGTTCTTCTTTTAGTAGTTTATAGAACTGCATTTCCCTAATAACACCTTCAATAATAGCTGTTTTTCCTGTCCCAGACTTTCCCCATACAATCAATGGCTGGGTTGGACTTGGGGTTAGCAAAAAATCCCTTACCACTTCTTTAAGCTGAACATTGTTAATTTTTTCCATAGTTTTATCTCTTTAAATTGAGGACTTCTAATTTTCCCTCCCCTGCCGAAGTCCCGTTAAACAGGTTCGGGAAAATGACGCGGCAAAGTTAAGATTTTTTTTGTTATGTCCAAGCATTTTTCTGAATGCTGTACCACCCCAAATCAAAATCGGAGGTTTTGAGGTCGATGCCGTAGCGGGGATTCCCGAAACGGTCCTTGCCCATAATCTCGATGCTGTAGCACTTTCCGAATTTGAACTTGAGGGTGAGCACATCGAAAAGGGCATCGAAATACTTGCGGATGGAGGCAGTGGCATTGGCAAACTCATTGGAGAGCGTGCCCTTCTTCAGCCACGACTCCACATCTTGCATTCTGCACTTTTTACCACTGATATTCTGATAGATATAAAACAACTCGTCTTTGTATGCCTCCATCTCCACTTGCGACAGGCAGGTGGGCACATTCCTGCCTTCCTCTGCCCGCTCAATTTGTCGTAAGAAAAAGACATACAGCGTTTTGGCAACATTTCCCCGTCCGAAGGTGATTTTTTTGAGACTCTGGTCGGGAAGTTCAATGCAGATTCTGTCATCCCGTACCTCCAACTCACAGGGCACCTTCACCTTGGCCATGTTTTCCCTCCGCTGCTTTTCCAGCCCTAACAGTTCTGCGGCGAGTTGTGGGTCGCCGTTGGTGTGCCGGTCGAGCCAGTCGGCAAGTTCGGCAAGGCGCTGACGCTTGATTTCAGTGTTACGGATGATCTTGGTCAGCTCCCCGAGCGTGATGTTGGTCGGAACGACAAGGGGCTGCTCCATTCCTTCAACCTCAAACACTCCGTCGAAAGGTTCCGTTTCTATCTCAACATCGGAGGAAAGCATTTCTAAAAAATTCTCCAGAGCCTGATGTATTTCATTGATCTCCAACAATTTTGATTCCATAGCAAATTCCTTTTGTTCATTCTCACTAAAGCGTTGCAAAAATACATTTTTTCCACATTTTGAATGGTTTTCTGCTATTAGCAGATTTTTTCCATTTCAAATAATAGTTGTACTTTTGCCGCCGGATGAGAAAGAGGAACGGATTTACGTCAAATTGCCAACCTCTCTAAAAAACGCGCTAAATAACAACCAGCCATACGCGGTGTTCTTTAGCGATAAAGGGCACCGCGTTTCTCATCTTCGGCACTTAACCTTCCGGTGTAGAGGCAACCGGAACCGAATGATGAAGCAACTCCATCAAATCACTTTGCTCAGTGGTCGCGAACTACTGTGCTATCCGAAAGTGGAACTCTCACAGCCCATCGACAACCGAATGAAGCTGGACACCAC
>JAGBPE010000139.1 GCA_017633495.1 Bacteroidales bacterium
ATGGGACAAAGAAGGAGAATTTATCCAAGCAATTGATTTCAATGTGTCTGGCTCTACTAAAAACTCTTCGGTTTTAGCAAATAATCAAGGAAATCTATTGTATAGCGTCAATACAACGGCATCGATTTCATTTGCCAATGGAGTTTCCGCCTATTGTCCTGCTGGTCAATCCAGTGCCGTTTTTGCTCTCTACCACGACCCCGAATTTGCGCAGCCATACGTAGGCATCCCCGAATATGACGGTCCCGAGCCGGAAGTGCGGCTGTGGCCCAATCCCGCCACGGACAAAATCACCATCGAGAGCGAGGAGGAGTTCCCCGTGAAGTCCGTTTCCATCGCCGACATGCAGGGTCAGCTCCTCGCCATCCTCCCCGTGAACGACGTGCGCTGCACCCTCAACGTCCATAAGCTTGCCCCCGGCACCTACATCGCGCACGTGGAGACGAAAGCGGGGGTGGTGGACAGGAAGTTTGTGGTGGGGAGGTAAGAAAGAAATGAAAATTATTTGGCGGCGAAATGTGTTTTTAGTATCTTTGCCGCCAAATAATTTAGTGTACAACAACATCCTGCCGAAGAAAGACTTGTCCTGTTTATTGACGAGATGCCTTGGTTGGACACTCCTCGTGCGGGTTTTATGAGTGCTTTGGAACATTTCTGGAACCGATATGCTTCCAGGCGTCACAAACTGCTGCCTATTGCCGCGGGAAGTGCAACGGCATGGATGTTGGACAATTTGGTAAACAACAACGGAGGACTTTACGACAGGACCTCACGTGACATTCACGTTCATCCTTTTTCGCTTTCGGAGACGGAAACTTATTTCCAAAAGCGAAATATTTTGATGGACCGGTATGACATAGCGCAGTCTTACATGATTGTAGGTGGTGTTCCATATTACCTCTCTTTGTTCGAAAGAGGAAAATCCCTTGCCCAAAATATCGACGCTGTTTTTTTCGAGCGTGGACAAGCGTTCGAGGATGTCTGTTTCTCGCATCAGGAACAAATCAAACGGGCGCTGGGCATCCAGGGAGTTCACACGGAGATATACCCATGGCGGTTCATTTCCGAAGGCGTAACTCCCGGGGCGCAGATTGATATGCTCATAGACAGGGCAGACAGGGTTGTCAATGTATGCGAAATGAAATTTGTGCAGGGAGAGTTTTCCATTGACAAGGACTACGATGAAAAACTCCGCAATAAAATAGTTGCCGTCACAGAACAGACGGGCAGCCGAAAGAACCCTCAGATGACGCTGGTCACCACCTACGGCTTGAAAAAAGGCATCTATAGCGGAAGATTCCAAAAGGTGGTTACATTAGACGATTTATTTGTTTTTTGATGCTATAACCAGTAGGTGATTATTATTATCCGAGGGCTCCGTTGCAAATGAAAACGATTACATAGCAGTCTCTTTGACGGCATGTGCCCCCGGCACGTACATCGCGCACGTGGAGACGAAAGTGGGAGTGGCGGACAGGAAGTTTGTGGTGGGGAGATAGGAGGTAGTAGTTAGTAGTTGGGATGGCTCGGATGAGGCTGTCTATGGGTGTCGCGTGCTCTGTTCTGCCGCTATTCTTTCTAAAATTGGGATCTGTTCCATCAAATCCTCAACAATAAACTCCCAGTACTTTCCTTTCAGGCATTTTATCTCGGTATAATCCTCAAGAGTGGGCAATCTCTTGAAACCATCAACGATTGCCTCCATCGTCAGTGTCCAGGGGTATCTTTTCAATGCAAACGATGCCATTTTACTGATGGAATAGGATTCAAGGAGGTCGTGTATGTCCCAAAAGTCCTTTTTTCGCTGATTGTCTTGGGTTATCGCATTGATCTTCATGGCTGCGATATCTTTTTCTGAAAGCATCCTTACTCCTTCAATGTTTTCCATTGGAAAAATAGGATTTTCATCATAACAGATGTCAAGCTTGACACATTCGCTGCTACTATTGCCGACAAACAAGGAATAGACCATCATCGTATCGTCAAGCCGTTCGAGATTCTCAGTATATGGAAACATTTCTAAAAGAGACTCTTTGATTTCTTCGGTTTTCATTTCGCTGTAAAGGGTGTTCGTAAACATATCGATGTCAATGGAAATACGATGACCTCTCTGTAGAGCAAGAGCAGTCCCACCGACGAGATAATAATTCTCAAATGCTTTGTTGGACATGATTTTTTGCAAACAATCCAGCAGCAAAGGCGATGCGATATTAGTTCTCAATTTTTTCATATAAATACTTGTTTATATTATAGTTTCTATTTCCAACATTCCATGAGTCAGATAGTGTCGAAATGACATTTTCGATGGCTTTTTTTCCGTAAAAACGAATGGTTTCCGTAATTTCGCTTTCATTTCCATATTCAAAGACTCTTTGGATAATCCATGCGTAATTTCGTTGCCAATTCAGAGACTCGAAATCGGTATCCCAAAACAGTGCCTTTCTGAACTTAGAAAGATCAGGCAGCTGCACTTCCGTCATACGTTTTATGGCTAAGAAGATCTCATGATTTGTTTGAATTTGATAGAAAAAACCCTTGCGCTCAATGCCTAACGCTTTTTCTAATTTGAGAGACTGTTCAGGTGAAATTTTTCTCCTGCCAGCTATGAAATCATTTATTCTTTGAAACAGAATACAAGAACGTTCTGCTAACTCACGTTGGGTCATGTTTTCTCTTGTCCTGATTCTGTCAATCACAGCTCCACAGGGTATATGATGATATTGCAAATAGGTCTCATACATGATATTATAGTTTAAGGCTGCAAAAATACAAAAAATAACCATAATCGGTTATTTCTTTATTATCTTTTTATTTAACGAATAAAATAATCATATATCTAATAAAATAGTTGTATAACTAATAAAATAATTATATCTTTGCCGCGTTGTTTTCATAGTAAGAATTCAAAATCAAGAACGATGGAAAAGATAAATGTTTTAATGGGTATGCTCCTGTTTTGTGCAACGGTTTTTGCGCAGAACACGGACACGACGGCGGTGGCGAAGGCCGACACCATCGCCCCGAAGAAGACCACGGAATTACAAGAAGTGGGCATCACCGCAAAGAAGCCCGTCTATATGACCGATGGGGAAAAGACGATGTACAACGTTTCGGAAGACCCTGCGGTTCAGGCGGGTACGGCGGCGGATGCGCTGCAGAACGCGCCGGGCGTGGAGGTCGACGTGGAGGGCAACATCACCCTGCGCGGAGTCTCATCGGTACAGATATGGCTTAACAATCGACCTGCCAACATGAACGCCGAGGCCCTCAAAATCCTCCTGCAGCAGATGCCCGCCAGCGACATCGAGAAGATCGAGGTCATCACCAACCCGTCGGCGCGGTACAGTGCGCAGGGTGCGGGCGGCATCATCAACATCGTCACCGTTTCCAACATCAAAAAAAACAGCTTCTTGAGTTTCGGGGCGAAGGGATCCTCCGCGCCCGAGGCCATTCCCTTCCTCTCCTATGTTTATGCCAACAAAAAGTTCACCATCAGCACCTATCTGCAATATTGGTATAGCACTTCCCTGCACGACAGACTTTCAGAATCAGCCATTTACGACGATTCGGGAAGGCTTTCTTCCACAGATTCCTCGCATTCTATCAGACGGTTTCGAGAAGACCAGACTGG
>JAGBPE010000140.1 GCA_017633495.1 Bacteroidales bacterium
GGGTTTGTTGACCTTCTGCTGGTGGCTGAACTTGAGGCTCTCCACCATCGAGCGCACGCGCAGGTGCAGCGAGCCGATATTGTTGACATCATCCACCTTCAGCAGCGTGAAACTCTTGCCCTTGCGGTCGAGAATGTCGTGGGTTTCGTCGATGATGAAGGAATCCGGACCGCAGCCGAAGGAGGTGATCATCATGAAATGCACGTTGTCGGGGCTGTTGGCCACATAGTGCGCTGCCTTGAAGATGCGGTTCGGGTAGGTCCATTGGGTCACCGCCATCAGTTCGCGATAGACGCTGGTGTCTTCGTCACCGGCAATGAACTCCGTCACCACATCGATGCCCATATCGGCAATGCAGTCGGAGATTTTGTGCTGGATGAGCGGGTCAGAGTGGTAAGGACGACCTGCGAGCACGACAACCATACGGCCCTCTTTCTTGGCTCTCGCCACGATTTCGGTCGCTTCGGTGTGGAGCTCTTCCAGGTATTCCTGTTGGGCGACAATGGCTTTTTGGATGGCCTTGTCGGCTGTTCTCTTGTCTATGCCTAAGGTTTTCAGATATTTACGGCACCCCTCGCGCAGGAATTTCTCGTTGTTCATGGAGATGATGGGTGCATCGGTGGGGATGCCGAATCGCTCTTCCGTATCGATGGCATTGCGCACCACCTCTGAGTAGCCGGCCACGATGGGACAGTTGTAGCTGTTGCGGGCTTGGTTGTCGGCGGGCGCCTCCATGACGATGAATGGGTAGAAGATGCGGTCAACCTTCTGACGGGCAAGGTCGTAGATGTGCCCGTGCATCAGTTTGGCGGGGAAGCAGATGTTCTCGGACATCACGGTGTGGATGCCCTTTTCGTACTGTTTCACCGTGGAGGAACTGGACAGCACCGTGCGGATGCCGCAGGTTCGGAAGAGCGCGTGCCAGAAGGGGTAGAGCTCGAACATGCCGAGCGAGCGCGGAATGCCGATGACCGGTTTGTCGCCCGCATCGTTCAGCATGGGGCGCCGGAAGAGCATCTTCAGTCGTCGGTGGTGCTGGTTGAAGCCTTTTTTCTGGACTTCCGTATGGTTGGTGTATATCTTTTCGCAGTTGTTGCCGGAGTAGAAGGTCTGCCCGTTGGAGAAGTGGTACTCCAGCACGGTGCAGTGGTTGGGGCAGCCCGGACAAATCTGCTGTTTGTTCTCGAATTGCTGGATAGAGAGCAGATCCTCCAGGGTCAGCACGTTGGTGACCTCCTGTTCGCGGGCGAAGAGGGCGCAACCGTAGGCACCCATCAGTTCGGGAATGTCGGCAAAGCGGACATCCTTGCCGGTGAGCACCTCCAAAGCGCGTACCACGGCGAGGTTCTTGAAGGTGCCGCCTTGCACCACCAAATGGTCACCGAGCTCCTCGATTTTTCGTAATTTTAACACTTTAAACAGGCAGTTCTTGATGACGGAGTAGGCGAATCCGGCAGAGATGTCCTCCGCTGAGGTGCCTTCTCGCATGGCCTGTTTCACTTTGGAGTTCATGAAGACGGTACAGCGGGTGCCCAAATCGTAGGGGTGCTTCGCTTCGCAGGCGATGCGGGCGAAGTCGGCTACTGTGTAGCCCATCATCTTGGCGAATGTCTCGATGAAAGAGCCGCAGCCGGAGGAGCAGGCTTCGTTGATTTCGAGTCTTCTAATCGCTTGGTTTTCAACGAAGATGGCCTTCATGTCCTGACCGCCGATGTCAAGAATGAAGGAGACCTCGGGCGACACGCGGCGAGCGCCCAAGTAGTGCGCCATCGTCTCCACTACGCCGTGATGCAGTCCGAAGGCCGTTTTTAACAAATTTTCACCGTATCCAGTGACGGCGCTGTTGAGGATATTGGGTTCGAAATCGTGCTCTTTGCACGCTTGCGCGAACCGTTTCAAAGCGCTGTGGAACGCCTCGAAGCTATTGCCGTTGTTGGAGCTGTAGTCCGAGAAAAGCAGCCGTCCGTCGGCATCCAAAACCACCAGTTTCGTGGTGGTGGAACCGGAATCGACACCGATGTAGACCTCGTTGCTTTTCAGGTTGTCCCACTCCACGCGGTCGACGAAGAAGTTCTGTTTTTCGGCTTTCCATTTCTCGAAATGCTGTTTGTCCGTGAACAGGGGATCCAGACGGTTGGCGAGAAGGCGGGCTTCGTCGCCCATGGACTGGTTTTGGATGGTCTCTATGAAATGGGTGAGCGTGATGGGCTCGGGGCAGGCGGTGCGGGCCATGAGGGCGGCGCCGTGGGCGGGCACCACGCGGGCGTCAGGCACGGCAATGCAATCGTTGTCAGTGAGTTGCAGGTTTTCGAGGAAGACCTGTTTCAGTTTGGGCAGAAAGGCGAAGGGACCGCCGCAGAAGAAGACGGGCGCTTGCACGTCAACACCGCGTGAGAGGGTGCCGAGCACCTGCAGGCAGACGGCGTGGAAGACGGAGAGGGCCACATCGGCCTTGCTGACGTTGCGGGCCAGCAGGTTCTGGATGTCGGTTTTGGAGAAGACGCCGCAGCGGGAGGCGATAGGGTAGATGCGTTGGGCCTGCTCGGCGAGGGCGTTGAGTTCGGAAGTCTCCACATTCAGCAGACTGGCGGTCTGGTCGATGAATGCACCAGTGCCGCCTGCGCAGTTGCCGTTCATGCGGATGTCGGGCATGCGGTGCTGGTCGAAGAAGATCATCTTGCTGTCCTCGCCTCCGATGTCGATGAAGGTGCGGGTTTCCGGAAACGACTCCTTGACGAGCGTGGCAGCGGAGATTACCTCCTGCACGAAGGGGAATCCCCACAAATCGGCGTAGCCCATACCCACCGATCCGGTGATGGCGACGCGGATTTCGCTGTCGGAGAATTGCTCGGTTAATGGCAGGAGAACGCGCTGAACGGTCTCCCGAACGTTCATGTTGTGTCGTCGATAGTCTGTGTAGACAGTCTGATTGTCAGTGTTCAGTACCACCACTTTCACTGTGGTGGAGCCTATATCTATTCCGATTTTGAGACTTTTTTCCATAAAAATTTTGGCGCGCGAAAATACATTTTTTTTGCTTTTAAGTTTTAGATGTGTTTGTATTAAAAATTTGTATCTTTGCCGAGAACATACTTTGCCTTTTTGTCTTCTTAATGTTATGAAAAATTGGGTGATAATAGTCCTGATATTGTCGGGCGTCTCTGGTGGTCTGTTTGCACAGAATCAGAACCTAACTGTTGAGTCGCTGATGGGTGTCCATGTGGATTCTATCCTTCATCAGTATTTTGTTGGTGAGGGTGTGACCATTACCAACGGTACTTTCAATGGTTTGCCGGGAAATGTGACTTCTAGCCAGATCGGGGTCTTCAATCGTAACAATTTTACGCAGTTCCCAATAGCCTCAGGGTTGGTCATGACCACGGACAATGTATCTGTGGCAGCCGGTCCAAACGATAACGCCGCTGCGGGTCTTAGCGACGGGGTGGTGCCCTACGTTGAAGCCCTCCTGCAACCGTTGTCCAGTGAACAACTGTATAATTGCGCGTCCCTGGAATTCGATTTCCGGACCGGTGCCGACACGTTTGCGTTCCGCTATGTCTTTGCTTCCGAAGAGTATTGCGAGTTTGTGCACAGCCAGTTCAATGACATTTTCGCCTTTTTCCTGACAGGCCCTGATCCGGTGACTTTGGTTCAGACGACTGTCAATGTGGCGATTATCCCGGGATCGATCTCCCCGAGCAATCCCCAAGGAATACCGGTCGCTATCAATAACGTCAACCACGGGTATCACGATAACGACAGTCCCGGACCGGGCACGGATCCCTCCTATTCACAGTATTTCATCCACAATTCCTACGTCAATGGAGTGCAGTTCGATGGATACACGACCATGCTGACAGCCGGCGGCAACATACAGCCATGCACTGATTATCACATGACGCTTTCGATTTGTCATGCGGGAGATGATCAGTTAGCATCTGGCGTCTTTTTTGAGGAACACAGTTTCGAGAGCACCCCGCCGCCTGCATTTGACATGAGCAATTTTTTCTGTATGCATGATGACATCCATTTCCAGTATGTGGCGCAGAATGTGGACTCTATCCATATTATCACCCCTTCTGGAGAGATCTTGTCCCAAGAGCCTTTCGTTGTCACGAATGTCACGGCTGCGGATACGGGTTGTTACATCCTGCGTGCCAAGAGGCGTTTCAATTGCAGTGACGAAGGTCCTTGGGTCAACGATACCATTCATATCGAGATTGGGGTGCCTTGCGTTCCTCAAATCTGCGGAGAGTTGGAAATCTGCTCCGGCGAGGTGATTACCGTTCCTTTTGCGTATGAATCGGTTATCGGCCCGTGGGTGAATTTCATCAACGACTCTCTGTTCACCATCGAATCTCCTTCAATGCTTGATCACGACACGGCTGTTGAGTATTACATCAGCCTCTATGGTGCGAACGGATGTCGGTTGGATACATTGGTCACCTTGAATTTCCATGAAATGCCGGTCACCGTAATTGAGGACAACGTTTGCGAGGGTGCGGGCTATTTTGCCAACGGGTTTGTGATTCCCAAACTAGAAACCGTAGGCGTAGACACACTTGTGCGGATACGGTACGTTCAGACTCCGCAGGGATGCGACAGCGCTATTCAGCTTCAATTGCGTTTGGTTGACACGAATCTCCGTATTATCTCTTTGACCGAAGATTTCTGTCAGGAGGTGTATGCGGAATTGCAGGTGCTCACTACCTTCCCCGATTATTTATGGAGCACAGGCGAGCAATCCCCGAACATCACTGTACATGAACCGGGACTTTACGCTGTGACCGCCACCCTAGGCAACTGCACGGTATCGGCTGGGTATCATATTGATCAATGTCAGTTCAAGATGATTCTCCCCAATACCATCACACCTTCGAGAAGTGACGGCCTGAACGAGGAGTTCTACATCCCCGAACAGGTTCAGCAGTCCATAAATGACTTTGAAATCCGTATTTTCAACCGTTGGGGCGAGCAGGTGTTTTACAGTACTGACAAGGGTTTCCGCTGGAACGGAGAGTACAAGGGCAAAATCAATTATGACGAAGTTTATACCTACGTGATACATTGTTTGGATGCCAACGGCAAATCCCATGTCTATAAAGGAGTGATCACCATTCTTTAATGAGGGAGTGATAATTTGACTGGCAATATAACTGACAGAAAAAATATTTTTATGGCAAAAATAAAATATACACTGGTCATTTTCTCTTTGTTCGTGATAGCGGCGAGGGCACAGACCGACACGGTATTTTGGTTTGCACCACCAGACTTGGAGGCATCTCACCAGCAGGTTCCCATACGGTTCTGTTTCACCACGTATGAAGAGCCCTCCACGGTTACCTTTATGCAGCCTGCCAACAGTGGTTTTACGCCCGTTACGTTCACTATCGCAGCCGACAGCTTTTTCATCTACGATGTCTCCAGCATGGTGGACATCATGGAGACCAAACCCATCAACACCGTGGTTAACAGAGGCGTCTATATCACCTCCACCACCCCTGTGTCGTGCTATTACGAGAGCGTGGGCAACAACAGCGAGATGTATACGCTCAAGGGCAAGAACGCTCTGGGCACAGACTTTTTAGTACCGATGCAGAACTGGCTCAACAACAACTACAGCTCTTCCACCAGCAGTATTGAATTGATTGCAACAGAGGATAATACCGTGGTGCAGATCACCGCTCCCGTGGCTTTGCGCGGTGGCATAGCTGCCGACAGCACCGTCACGATCGTTCTCCAGAGGGGACAAAGCTACTCCATCCGCGCGGATGGAACCAGCGGGTTGGCCCATCTGCACAACACCTACATTCACTCGAACAAACCTATCGCGGTCAACACTACCGATGACAGTGTTTATGCTTCGGGGTGTTTCGATCTTATCGGCGATCAGCTGGTGCCCATTCCCATGGCCGGAACTCGGTATGTGGCTTTGCGCAACAATTCCAGTTATGAGCGTATCTTTATTTATCCTAGTGATAATCAAACACATGTTTCCATTAACGGTGTGCAACAGCAGGTGTTGGACATCGGTCAGTGGTTGACGTATGAGCTGCCGTCCAGCAGTGTGGTCAATTTGATTGAGGCCGACAACCCCGTGATTGTGTTCCAGATGACCGCCATCGGTTGTGAGTTAGGCGGAACGGTGTTGCCTCAGATTGAGTGCACCGGATCACACAAGGTGGCGCATTTGCGTCCCAGCTCCTCAACGGCTATCATCACGCTGTTGGTTGGTACAGATTATGTGTCTGATTTCCTGTTCAATGGAAATCCCAATGTGATTACAGCAGCAGATTTCTCTCTTGTTCCAGGCGAATCATCGTTGTCTTATTGTGTGAAAGATGTCAGCGCATACGTGCCCGAGGGAGGAATGATGACGATTCAGAACGAGGCTGGCCGTTTCCATTTGGGTGTCATGGACGGAACCCCGGGTGGGGATTGTTCGTATGGCTTTTTCAGCGACTATAACAGCGCTTCGTACATCTATTTCGACATGGATTCTTTGTTCTGCAACGGTGGTGATATCGTATTCGACTATTTGGCACCCAATGTCAGCAATGTGGTGCTTACTTGTCCGAATGGCCAGCAACTCACCAACCCGCCCTTTGTTTTTTCCAATGCCGACAGCAGTCTGAACGGACTCTATTATATCGATGGCGTAGATACGTCGAGTTGTTTTGTCTCGTTTGCGGATTCCATATACATTCGTGTTGTGGGATATCCTACCGACACAACCTTGTCGAAGGTGATCTTGGAAGACAGTTTGCCCTATGTGTTGAATGGAAAATCCTATTACCAATCTGGAATTAATGTCCAACACTTAACGAATGCAGTGGGGTGCGACAGTGTGATTACGTTAGCGTTCACCGTTGTTCCTGCCCTTGAACTCTCCGTAGCGGTTACCGGCGACACCCTTTGTGCGGGGGACAGTATTACGCTTTCGGCCGTGGCAGATTCTATTGTGGTGTTGCCGCTTATTGCAATCGGGGACATTCTCTGCACTGATGGCACCACTGAGAAGCCGGCGAATTTCCTCGCATCGGGCAAAACTGCTTTGGGGGTGGTGTTCTTTGTGGACAGTACTGGCGCTCACGGTTGGGCGGTGCATCCGAATGACCAGAGCGAGCAGGTGAGGTGGTGTTCTCATCATAGCGACGACGTGCCTGGAGTGAGTCATCATGATAATTTTTGGATTTCAGGGGATATGCCCGATTTTGACGGTTATGCCAACACACAGTATATTTGGGCGGCGGGTGATTCTACTAGCTATCCGGCAGCTCACACAGTGGATTTCCCAAATGGGTGGTACCTGCCCGGAGTTGGACAGTTGGATGTCCTGTTTTCGGAGATGGTCATACTAAACCCATCGTTGCAGTTGATCAATGGCACACCGTTCCCTATGAATACGGTATGGAATTATTGGAGTTCCACACAATCTGCGGAAGAAAGTCCTTGGTTTGCGTGGTATGTAGCCAGTAACGGACGAGTTGACTACATGGACAAGATGTATGATTACGAATATTATTACGGTGAAACGAATAGCCATCTTCGAGTCCGCAGTATTCGTAATTTTTAAGAAGGAGGGGAAATATGAAGAGAATTTGCATATTATTGATGATGATATTGAGCAGTTTGGGATGCCTGACGGCTCAAAGTTACCATGTTGGCGATATCTATACCGCTCCTGATGGTAGTCAGGGTGTAGTGTTCTACCTCTTTCCTGACGGCACTGGAGGCTGGGCTGTGGCTCTGAATGACGCCTCCGAAAGCTGTGCGTGGGGCGATGCTTCGGATGTTCCCGATTTGGCGAACCAAAATGTCAGCCATTATCAGATGTTGTTATACGACACATCGGGCTACACAAATACGCAGCTTATTCGCAATTACCAAAATAGCAGCGCATACGCCGCCGGTGTAGTGGATTTTGCTCACGGCTGGTATCTGCCATCCCCTGCGCAACTCCGTATGCTTCATGCTATTATGCCTCGGCTTGTCAACGTCCTTGAGAATGCCAACGGTACGAGAATGTCCCTTGATTGGTACTGGTGTAGTGCGGAGCAGAATGAAACGGCGGCGTGGCAGGTTGACTTCGGTCATAATTCCTATCACGGACATTTCAATCCTGCTGATAAATCCAGTTTGTGCCATGTTCGCGCTGTTCGTACTTTCAGTTACGGACCAAGCTATCTTTGGAGTACTGGACAAACTACTGCCTCCATCACCGTGGCACCCCAAGAGAGTACTGTTTACACTGTCACGGCCTCCTCAACAGTAGGCTACAGCGATGTTGACAGTGCTGAGGTCACTGTTTTGCCTCGCCATTCAGTCAGTTTTTCCGAATCTGTTTGCGACTCATATAATTGGGGTGATGAAACCTACACCCAATCGGGAGAGTATACCAGGATGCTGACCAATGTTGTGGGATGTGATTCCGTTGTGACACTCTATCTGACGGTGAATTACACGTCTGATAGCACTCTTGACGTTGTCATTTTGGAGAATGATCTTCCTTACATTTTCAACGGTGATACGCTTACACAGCCGGGTACTTACACGCAGACCCTGACCAATGCCGGGGGTTGTGACAGTATAATCACTTTGCTTCTGACGGTTCATTACAATGTCACCACAATGATGGACTCCACCGTCTGTGAAAACCAATTGCCGATTGTTTGGAACGGGTTGACGTTTGAAGAAACCGCCACGCAAAATGCTGTGTTCACAGCTCAAAATGGTGCAGACAGTATTGTGGTGATGCATCTTGAGGTGCATCCCACTCCGATAGCGGTGATTTCGGGACTTTCAACACTTTGCACTGATTCTGTGGTAGTTCTCACCGCTGATAGCGCGACCTCTTACCTTTGGAGCACAGGAGCGACCACACGCGATATAACTGTTTTAGAAGTAGGTACTTACTCGCTTACTGTTACCAACCAGTACGGGTGCTCGTCGACGGCCACCCACCTGTTGCAGAATCAAGAGAATCCGATTCTGTCGGTTACCATCCCCGATATGTGCGCTGGCGGCTCATACATGGTGTCGGTGGGTCATCAGGGCGACGACAATATCGTGCTGGGCCACGGCGAGACCACGCTCTCGATGGCGGATACCATCTACCTGCCCGACGGTGTCTACTGCGATCCCTACGGCTGCTCTTACCGCTCCCCGCTGACGTTCACGGCGTATGCCGACGGAGATGTAATCCAAAGTGCCGATGACATCTACTACGTGCTGCTGAACATGGAGCATTCATGGATAGGCGACATCTACATCAATATCACCTGCCCGAACGGACAGAAAGCCGACCTGCTGAAATACGGCGGCTCCGGTACCTCCGACTGTAATGCGCAGATTCCATTCTCGTCGCGCGGGTGGAAGTCGGGCAGCAACATACAGGTGAGCAGTTATCTCGGAGCTGCCTACGACTATGATGTTCCGACTTGCGACGAGGCGGCGTTCGGCAACGAGCCGGGTGTGGGTTGGAACTACTGCTGGTCGAACAACACCACGCAGGGCTACACCTACGCCCCGGGGGACGGCTACATCTACCGTTCGGGGAATGCAAGCAGCGGTATCGTGGACTCTTCCAATGTGGCTGCGGGCACGCAGTTCTACCATCCCGACGACCCGTTCAGCAACCTGATCGGCTGTCCGTTGAACGGGACGTGGACCATCGAGGTGTTGGACGGCTGGAGCGGCGACAACGGCTACATCTTCGGTTGGGAGCTGTCGTTGAGCACGGAGATGCTTCCGGACGTGGAGTTTGTGCTTGATCATACCACCGCCGACGGCCCGTGGGTCACCACGCTGTCGGATTCGTTGTTCCAGATCAATCCTCCGGCAGACCTCGCCCACGACACGGTCATCGCCTATACATTCACTGTTTACGACACCGCGGGCTGCGGCTACGACTCCACCGTCAACATCACCTTCTATGCCGCCCCCAACACGGTGATCGACACGGCGGTGTGCGTGAGTTTCACGTGGAACGACAGCATATATACGGAAACGGGTCAATATGTACATCATCTGACTACAGCATCCGGCTGTGACAGCGTGATTACGATCAATCTGACCATTTTGGAAAGTGTGGCGACGGATGACACACTGGAGCTGGTGGAGAACCAGCTGCCGTACTACTTCGCGCCCACGGGAACGACCTATACGATGGATTCGCCCGCGGTGTCGCAGCAGACCTACACGCTTACCACTGTGCAGGGCTGTGATTCTGTGGTGACCCTGACGGTCATGATCCATCCGAACATCACGCAGTATGTGGACACATCGGTTTGTGCATCGGCTTTGCCGCTTACCTGGCACGGGGTGGTGTTTGAATCGATGGGCACGCAGAGTATTACGTCGTTGGCCTCCACGGGCGCGGACAGCACGGTGGTGATGACCGTGACGGTCTACCAGCTGCCCACGGCGGTGATCACGGGCCCGTCGACGCTGTGCGCGGACTCTACAGCGACGTTGACCGCGAGTGCAGCAGACTCCTACCTGTGGAGCACGGGCGATACCACCCAATCGGTGACGGTCACGGAGGAGGGTACCTACACGGTGACGGTTACCGACGCTATAGGCTGTGCCTCTTCGGCTTCGCGTATGTTGCAGATGATGGAGAACCCGATCATGTCGGCCAACATCCCCGATATGTGCGCAGGAGGTTCCTACACAGTGTCGGTGGGCCACCAAAGCGACGACAACATCGTGCTGGGCCACGGCGAGACCACGCTGTCGATGGTGAACACCATATTCTTGCCAGATGGTCAGCCGTGTAATGACGGGGTGGAGATGTCAGGTCAACTCGAGTATTGCTCCTACGTTTCTCCGGTCACGTTCACCAGTTTCGCCCCCTATTCCACGATCCAGTCGGCCAACGACATCTGGTATGTCCGCGTCAAGATGGAGCACTCTTTCGTGGGTGACTTGTGGATTAAGTTGACTTGTCCGAATGGTCAGTATGTCTCCATTTTGAGGAAAAACTCATCAGGCAGTTCGGGCTGTTCGGGCCAGATTCCTGCCTCTGAGTGGGGCTGGCTGGGTGCCGGTAGCAGCGGCGCGGACTTTGGCGTCGTGGGCCCGTCGAACAGCTCTCCCAAGTGCGATCCCGATGTGAACCCGATGGGCATACCGTGGAACTATGTATGGTCTAACAATACTAACAACGGTTACCAATATTTCTCTGAAAATTATGTCTATGGCAGTTCCAATGTGCACAATGGCATAATGGACTCCACCAATGTGGCCCAGATGACCAATGTCTTTCATCCGGAGGGCTCTTTCTCCAACCTGATCGGTTGCCCGATGAACGGGACGTGGAGCATCGAGGTGCTGGACGGCTGGAGTGGCGACAATGGCTGGATCACCGAGTGGGAGATCGCCCTCGACCCGGCGTTGCTTCCGGATTTGGAGTTCGTGTTTGATCATTCTACCGCCGACGGCCCGTGGGTCACCACGCTGTCGGATTCGTTGTTCCAGATCAATCCCCCGGCAGACCTCGCCCACGACACGACGATCGCCTACACGTTCACTGTTTACGACACCACAGGCTGCGGCTACGACACCACCGTCAACCTCACCTTCTTCGCCGCTCCCCACACGGAGTTCGACACGGCGGTGTGCGTGAGCTTCACGTGGAACGGCATCGAATACACCACTTCGGGGCAGTATGTGCAGACGTTCACGAGCGCACAGGGCTGCGACAGCGTGGTGACCTGCAACCTGACCATCATGGAAGGTGTGGAGACTGCCGATACACTGGTGCTGGTGGAGAACCAGCTGCCGTACTATTTCGCGCCCACGGGGACGACCTTCACGGTGCAGTCGCCCGCGGTGTCGCAGCAGACTTACACGCTCTCCACTGTGCAGGGCTGCGATTCGGTGGTGACCTTGACGGTGGTCATCCATCCGAACATCATGCAGAGCATGGACACCGCGGTCTGCGCGTCGGCATTGCCGCTCGCATGGCACGGGGCGGTGTTCGGGGAATCGGGCACGCAGAGCATCACGACGCCGGCCTCCACGGGCGCTGACAGCACGGTGGTGCTGACCGTGGCGGTGTTCCCGACCTACTTCACCTCGGTTGACGTCGGGATGTGCCAGGGCGAAA
>JAGBPE010000141.1 GCA_017633495.1 Bacteroidales bacterium
GTCATGCAGACGCTTCGGGGAAATCAGATCGGCATGATTTTCCAAGAGCCGATGACTTCCCTCAATCCGGTCATCCGCTGCGGTGAGCAAATCACGGAGCAGATTCTTTTGCACACGAAAGTCTCCGAAAAGGAGGCCAAAGAGCAGGTGTTACATCTGTTCGACGAAGTGAAACTGCCGCGTCCCGCGCAACTCTTCGACTCCTACCCGCACGAGCTCTCCGGCGGTCAGAAACAACGTATCATGATTGCGATGGCCATGAGCTGCAATCCGCGACTGCTTATCGCGGACGAGCCGACCACCGCCTTGGATGTCACCATCCAAAAAAACATCCTCGAACTGATCCGCAATCTTCAGGAAAAATACGGCATGGGCGTACTGTTCATCACCCACGACCTCGGCGTGGTGGCCGAAATCGCCGACCGCACCATCGTGATGTACAAAGGGGACATTGTGGAGGAGAACAGCGTCCGCAACATCTTCCTGAATCCACAAAACGCCTACACTAAGCAACTGATTGCCTGCCGTCCCTCTATGACCACCCGTCTCAGCAAACTGCCGCAAGTTTCCGACTTCGACGGCAACACTGACGTGGATATGCAGCAGGTGATCCAGCAACTGACCGTCACCCCGCAAGAGCGACAAGCGGCGCACAAAACCCTTTATGCCGGCGACAAGATTGTCAGTGTAAAGAACTTGAATAAGGTATACAAGGTGAGGAAGCGCAAACTTTTCGAGAAACAGCAGTACTTCCACGCCTTGCACGATATCAGTCTCGACATCTACGAGGGGGAGACTTTAGGACTGGTCGGCGAGTCGGGTTGCGGGAAGACCACCCTCGGGCGTTCCATGCTGCGACTGATCGAGCCCAGCTCCGGCGATGTCTTCTATCGCGGAAAGAATCTCGTACAGCTGCCCAGTTCAGAGATGCGGAAGATGAGAAAGGAGATGCAGATCATCCTGCAAGACCCCTACTCATCGCTCAACCAGCGACTCACCATCGGAGAAGCCTTGATGGAACCGATGCGTGTACACGGCATCCTCTCCAATGACAAAGAGCGGAAGAGCCGCGTCATCGAACTGTTGGAGCGCGTGAGTCTCAACGAATCGCACTTCTATCGGTATCCGCACGAGTTTTCCGGCGGTCAGCGGCAACGCATCTCCATCGCGCGCGCATTAGCCGTCAACCCGAAGTTCATCATCTGCGACGAATCGGTATCGGCTCTCGATGTCTCCGTGCAGGCGCAAGTGCTGAATCTGCTCAACGAGCTGAAATCCGAGTACCATTTCACCTACATTTTCATCTCGCACGACCTGTCTGTGGTGAAATTCATGGCCGACCGCATAGCAGTGATGCAGCAAGGAGTCATCGTGGAAATTGGCGAAGCCGACACACTCTGCAGCCATCCACAAACCGAATATACGAAGAAACTGATCAGCGCAATTCCCAAAGGCATACTTAATTAACCATTCAAACGTTAACACAACAGGCAACATAAACACAGAATTATGAAAGATTTTCGCAGCATTATGAAATTGATTATCAGGATTGGCATCGGACTCTTCTTTATCGTCTCTGCCATCTTGAAACTGCTTTCTTTGGACCAGTTCGAGCTGTATATCTATAGCTTCAACCTCTTTAACCTGACGCTGTGCGCACTTGCGGCACGTGTCATCATCGCTTGTGAACTTTTTGTCGGCATTTTGCTGATTATCAAAGTCAAATACAAAATGGCATGGTGGTTCACACTGCTGATGCTCATCGGGTTCTCACTCCTGCTCACCTATGTCATCGTCTTCCGGGACGACACCAACTGCCACTGTATGGGCGAGTTGGTGAAAATGAAACCCTCCGTTTCGCTTATCAAGAATCTGGTCTGTATCGCACTTTTGTTTTGCATCCGCAACGAAGAAGATTATCAGTTCCGAGGCAAAACCGCCGCTTTGGTTGGCGCCATCTTAGCGGCCATCGTTCCCCCTTTTGCACTTTTTCCGATTGACGACGTTTACTCCCTGTTTTCCAAATCCGAACTCGACTACAACGAGACTTCTTTCAACGCGCTCATGGCCGATTCCATTATGCAAAATGTCCGTATTGACGACGGAAACTACATTGTGGGAATTGTCTCCACGGGCTGTCCTTACTGCAAGACCAGTTGTCTCAAAATGTCGGAAATCGTCAACTACAACCATCTGGACACCAGCAAGATAATATATTTTGTTTGGGGAGACAGCCTCTCTTTGCGCGACTTTCAGGCAGAATCGAAGACAGAAGCATTTAACTACATATTCATCACTGGTATTCAAGCAATTAGAATATCCAACGGCCATTTTCCGACCTATCTTTACCTCAAAGATGGCGAAGTTGTGAAAACTGCAGATTTACGACTTTTAACTGAAAAAACAATAGTTAACCACTTGAATTAATATTTTTGTATTTTTGCAAAAAATTTTTGCCGAGTGTTTTCTCATTAAAATTCGAATCAAATGGCGTTAAACGACAAAAAGAAACGTGACATATATAATTACTATTCGGAGAACGGTTTCAACAATCCGACAGATGCCATTGTTGACAAGTTGAGCATTTGCCACAAGACCTTTTTCAACCGATACGGCACCAAAGCGAATTCTATTGAAATCGCATGGCAATATTGGCAGAATCTGTGCGCTGAAAAGTGGAGTTCCATCATGAAAAACTGCAACCACAGCGTGGAGGAGCTGACCATGACCTTATACAATTTTTACAAAATACGGTTCGAAAGCCCTTACTACTACGATTATACACGAAGTCATCGTAAATATCTCGAACCCGATTCCTTTTTCTTCACCTCGCTTCAGGGTATTCTAGAAAAAGGGAAGCAATGCTTTCACATTCAAGAGGATTTGAACGTAAAGGCTTATATCACCTTTTTGCTGAACAACATGTTTCTGATTGATTCTGAGCACTATAACAAGCCCGAAGTGCTCAAATTCATCCTTCATCCCGCCTTGACGGAGCGCGGCATGGAACTCTTTATGGAAACACCTTTCTCCTAATAACCCTTCCCTATGAGTAAGTAGCAATACTGAAAAAATCGTATTTTTGCGCCAAAAAGAAATGGAGATGAAAACTCTGCGTCAACAATTTTTGGCACATATTGGACAGACTTCCCCCGAACCGCTGCTTTTGGAAGTGGAACGTGCGGAAGGCGTCTTTTTTTATACCCCTGAAGGGAAACGTTATTACGATTTAGTATCCGGCGTCTCCGTGAATAACGTCGGGCACGCCAATCCTGCGGTGATTTCGGCCGTACAGCAACAAGCTGCTGATTACATGCACGTTATGGTGTATGGCGAATTGGTGGAACGCCCGCAGGTGCAATATGCGAAATTGCTCTCAGAGCTGTTGCCCGATCCGTTAGACAGCGTCTATTTCGTCAACTCCGGCAGCGAAGCTGTCGAAGGGGCGCTGAAATTGGCGAAACGGTACACGGGACGGCACAAGATGATGTCGATGCACTGTGCTTATCACGGTTCCAACCACGGTTCGCTTAGCATGATGGCCTCCCCCGAGGGCGATACTTGGAAAGCGCCGTTCCAGCCGCTACTTCCCAACGTGGAGTACCTCTGGTTCAACAACTTCGACAACCTCAACCGCATTGATGAAGAGACGGCCTGCGTGCTGGTAGAACCTGTGCAAGGCGAAGCGGGCGTGATTCCCCCGAAAGAGGGCTACTTGCAAGCGCTCCGCAAACGCTGCAACGAAACGGGCACTATGTTGATTTTCGACGAGATACAGACGGGTATGGGTCGCACCGGCGCGATGTTCGCGATGCAGAAATACGGCGTGACACCCGACATTGTCTGCTTGGCGAAAGCCTTTGGCGGTGGAATGCCCCTCGGTGCTTTCATCTCCTCCAAAGAGATTATGGACTCCCTGCAGAGCAATCCCGTTTTGGGTCATATCACCACCTTCGGCGGGCATCCCGTTTGCTGCGCCGCCGGTCTCGCCGCTCTCCAATATAATATTGACAACCATTTAGTTGACACTGTCGAAGAGAAAGGAAAACGTTACGAAGAAGCATTGAAAAGCGCTCCGCACGTGCAGGAAATCCGCCGCAGCGGTCTACTGATGGCCGTAGAGCTCGGTTCTTCCGACAAACTCTTCAAAATGATGGCACTCTTCAAGGAGCAAGGCATCATGAGCGACTGGTTTCTCTTCTGCGACACCGCCTTCCGCATCTCCCCGCCGCTGACGATTTCGAATGACGAAATTGATGACAGTTGCCGCATTATTTTGGAGTGCCTGAAGATATTATAATAACGAACGAAGAATAATTAATATTAAAACATATTCCTTAAGCAGTCCCGAAGGGACAAGACGCACGAAGTGCTAATAACCCCACATAAGCGACGTAGGAGCGCAGTGTGGGGCAGCGCCCAACAAACACTCAAACCAATGCCTACCGTAACCACTGACCTCCTCCAAACCCCCATCGAATTCCTGAAAGGAGTCGGTGAAAAGCGGGGTGCCGTGCTTCGCAAAGAGTTCGACATCCACACTTTCAACGACTTACTCTACTATTTTCCCTATCGTCACATCGACAAATCGCACGTTTACCATGTCAGCGACATTGTGAACGACGGTGGTTACATCCTCTTGCGCGGCTCCATCAGCAACATCCGCATCGTGGGACAGCTTCGCTCACAACGTCTTACAGCGCAATTCACCGATGAAACCGGCTCCATCGAGTTAGTCTGGTTCAACGGCATCCGCTGGGTGCAGGACGTACTGAAATCGCGCACCGAGTTCGTCATCTTCGGCAAACCCACGCTCTTCAACAATCGCTGGAACATCACTCATCCAGAGCTGATCGACCCTGCACAACAGCAAAACTCGCCCGTTTCCCTGCGTTTTCAGCCACTCTACAACACCTCCGAAACAGCCAAAAAGAAGTCGCTGGACTCCAAGGCGATGTCCAAACTGACCGCCAACTTGCTGGCGCAGGTCAAGGACATCATCCCGGAAACGATGCCCCGCGAGATGGTGGAGGAGCTGCATCTGATGACGTTACGCGACGCGCTCGTCAACATCCACTATCCCGAAGATAACCAGAAATTATCGCAGGCTGCCCTGCGGCTGAAATTCGACGAGCTCTTCTTCACACAGCTCAGACTACTGAAACTCAAACTGATAAACACCAACCGCTTCGAGGGATTTGTCTTCTCTCAAGTGGGACATTATTTCAATACTTTTTACAAAGAGTGCCTGCCTTTCGATCTGACCAACGCCCAAAAGCGGGTGCTTCGGGAGATTCGCGGCGACGTAGGCAGCGGTCACCAGATGAACCGTCTGCTGCAAGGCGACGTAGGTAGCGGCAAGACCATCATCGCGCTCTTCAGCATGCTGCTGGCCATCGATAACGGCTACCAAGCCTGCATGATGGCCCCGACAGAAATCCTCGCCACCCAGCACTACGAAAAAATCAGCAATCAGCTGGAACCCTTGGGTTTACAGGTTGAATTCCTCTCCGGTTCCACCAAAACTGCAAAGCGCAAACAGATACTCACCGACTTGCAGAACGGGCAGGTCAACATCCTCATCGGCACCCATGCCCTCATTGAAGACAACGTAGTTTTCAACAAGTTAGGACTTGTGGTCATTGACGAACAGCACCGTTTCGGGGTAGAACAGCGGGCGAAATTGTGGCGTAAGAGCGGCCCCATTCCACCGCACATCTTGGTGATGACCGCCACGCCAATTCCGCGCACCCTCGCCATGACCCTCTACGGCGACCTCGACGTTTCCGTCATCGACGAACTGCCAGCAGGCCGCAAGCCCATCGTCACTGTGCATTATTACGAAAAAGACCGCCTCAAAATGTTCGGATTCCTGAAACAGCAGATCGCGGAAGGACGGCAAGTATTCGTTGTCTATCCCCTGATTCAGGAGTCAGAGGCACTGGATTTGCTCGACTTGCAGGCCGGTTACGAGGCTATCGAGCGCAGTTTCCCGCCGCCAGAATACAGCATCGGGGTGGTACACGGCAAAATGAAGGCCGAAGAGAAGGATTACACTATGAACTGTTTTAAGAAGGGGCAAATCCAGATTCTGCTCTCCACCACGGTGATTGAGGTGGGCATCGATGTGCCCAACGCCACCGTGATGGTGATTGAGAACGCCGAGCGGTTCGGACTCGCGCAGCTGCACCAGCTGCGCGGTCGCGTAGGCCGAGGCGGAAACCAGTCGTACTGTATCCTTATGTCCAAATATGAGCTCTCCACCGAGGGTCGCAAGCGTTTGAACGCTATGGTGGAGACCAACGACGGCTTTGAAATCGCCAACTTCGACCTCCAGCTGCGCGGTCCCGGCGACCTTCAAGGCACCCGCCAAAGCGGCATGCTCGACTTCAAAATCGCCGACCTCACCAAAGACGAGAAGTTAGTTGCCTACACCCGAAACTACGCCCAGCAAATCCTCGAAAAAGACCCCGACCTCTCCATGCCCGAGCACAAACGCCTCGCCGAAACGCTGGAGAAGCAGATGCGAAGGGACACGAATTGGAGCGTCATCAGTTAGTAGAGACGCGATTTATCGCGTCTCTATTTGTTTTGGTCTGTGTTGTCAGGCAATAGGTAATCGCTAGCTTTTTGTGAAGAAATAATACTACGCCCCAGTTTGTTTTCCAATTGGTTGCGAGTATCCTAAACGTTTATAGTCCATGACAGCTTGGTCGATGCTCTTCTCCGGATCCTGCATTTGGTCGAGCCGCTGACTGGCAACCCTTGCCATCCACTGCTTAAAGGGTTCTGCTTTTGGCGATGGAATAGATTGTATCAGACGGAAAAGTTGCTCTGAATCAGCCACATCCGTCTTTCTCGTCTTACCATCTGCAGCACGAAGTTTCAACTGGTGACAATTTGTCACCGTTTCGTTTCCTTCATCTTTTAAGCGTTGTTTCAGTTTGTTCCAATATTTTCTAGCAGTTAACATGTCCTTACTATCTGTAAGCACACCACAAACATCCACAATGGAAAAGTACCACTTCTCCTCTTGATCATCCCACACGGTGCGGACCTTCTTTTCCTCAAAAAGTTGAATTGCTTCTTTTTTAGTCATAATAATAGTTTTTGTTAAAACACCTACAATCAGCAGGTTTCAATGATGATTGGTAGTGATATATCTTGTTTCAATTCATTGTGCAAAGATAATTATTTTTTTTGACAGATCCGCCACTGTTGTAGAAAATATCATAATGATAAAAAATGTAGAGATGTCATATTGTTGTGTGTCTTTTAAAACACGTAGAGACGCGATTCATCGCGTCTCTACAGTAAGGTTTTCAATAATCCAACAGATTATTTGCGAATATCCATTTCGTTCAACAGGTAGCCGGCGCCGCCGAACTTGTCGATAACGAAGAGGACGTAACGAACGTCAACGTTGATACAGCGTTGCAGTTCGGTGTTGAAGACGATGTCGCTGCTCAATGCCTCCCAGTTGCCGTCGAAGGCCAAACCGATGAGTTCACCATTGCCGTTCATAATCGGGCTGCCGGAGTTACCACCGGTGATGTCGTTGTTGGAGAGGAAGCAGACGTGCATAGAACCGTCTTTGTCCAGATATTGACCGAAATCTTTCTTCAAGATGAGGTCTTTCAGCTTAGCAGGAACGTCAAATTCGAAATCGCCAGGAATCTCTTTTTCGAGGATACCCTTGGTGGTGGTGTAGTAGTTGTAGTGCACACCGTCAGCAGGATAGTAGTCGCAAATGGTACCGAAGGTGGTACGCATGGTGCTGTTGGCATCCGGATACATCGGCGTGGCAGCCTTCATCTCCTTCAAAGCAGCGATGTAAGTGCGACGCGGAACCTCCAACTGATCTTCAATTTGGAAGATAGCATTGTTGGTGATGACATATTGGAAAATAGCCTGATAGTATTGATAAGCGGGGTCGTTCTCCAGCACTTTGGCGGAAGGCTTTTTCACGAATTTCTCGAAATTGTCCTTGCTGATGAAGATAGAGTTCAACATTGCTTTCTCGAAAGCGTCATAATTACCCTTGTAATTCTTGGTGAAGAAGGTCAGGTCAGGACGATTGGCATCGGTGTATTTTTCCCAAGTTTTGAGTGCAGCCACCACAATCTTAGCTTCAGTAGCAGGATCGGTATCATTATTATATTTGTCGAAGCTGTTCAGGAGTTTCTCCACTTTGGCATCGTCGTAACTCTTTTGACCCTTGTCGAGTTTCAGTTGGCCTTGCAGACGCAGTGTGGCAAGCATAGTGGGAGAAGCGCTGAATTGCAGGTTAGCGTTCATGACTGATTTGTATTTCGGACCGTCCACGCTCTTGCAAACTTTCTCGATTTCGCTCAAGCAGTTGCCATATTTTTCCTTGCGGTCTTTATTGGCATTGATCCATTTCATCAGTTCAGCCTCTTCTTTCGCCTTGGATTCCACCACTTTGAGGGCGATCAAGCTCTTCACCTCACCGTGTTGGTTCTTCCAATAGTTAGCCAAACCAGCGTGTTTGTCAGCATATTGCAAATTCACCTTTTGAGAAGATTCCATAGCATCATGCATCACGGGGAGGATAACATCGAGAGGCTCGTAAATAGCGGGAGCGTTGATGTCGATTTCGTTCTGCACCTCGTAGGAGGTCATGAAGCGGTTGGTGGTACCGGGATAACCCCAAATCATAGTGTAATCACCAGGTTGATAACCTTTTAAGCTGATAGGAAGATAGTGTTTCGGTTTCATCGGAACATTGTCCTTGGAGTATTTCGCAGGAGAACCGTCGGGAGCGGTATAGATACGGAACACAGTGAAGTCGCCAGTGTGACGAGGCCACATCCAGTTGTCAGTATCACCGCCGAATTTACCGATGGCACTCGGGGGAGCCACCACGAGGCGCACGTCCTCATACATGGTGTAGATGAACATGTAGTACTCGTTGCCTTCATAGAAGGGTTTCACAACCACTTTGTAACGACCGTCAGCGGAATTCTCCTTTTTCAGTTTCTTGATGGCCTCTTCCACATATTTTGCGCGGTCGGTTTCTGAAGTGTTGTTATCAACCTTTGCCAACACGATGCCGGTCACATCTTCCATTCTTTCCAGAAAATGCACATGGAAATCAACAGGAAGTTCTTCTTCCTTGCTCATAGCGAAGAAACCGTTGTTGAGATAGTCATGCTCCACAGTGGAGAGTTCAACCACTGAAGAGTAACCGCAGTGGTGGTTGGTGAACATCAAACCGTCTTTGGAGACAATCTCACCGGTGCAGAAGCCATCGCCAAGTTGAACGATAGCGTCCTTCAGAGATGAGTGGTTGATGTCGTACAGTTGCTCGGCGGTCAGTTTCAGACCCATCTTCTGCATCTGTGCATAGTTGTAATTCTTGATGAACATCGGCAGCCACATGCCTTCATCGGGCGGATTCACGGCAAAAACCGGTGCCGTAATCGCCAAAACTGCCACTAACAGCAGTTGTTTTTTCAAAAATGATAATAATTTCATAATACCTTTGATTTGTTATTGTTTGTTTACTGTTTATTCTTTTTTATAGTCCCCACACTGCGCTGCGCTTGTGTGGGGTTAATTGCACTTCGTACGTCTTGTCTCTTCGAGACTGCTCAAGGAATAACCTTTTAAATTATTGCCTTTTGCCTATTCCCTATTACCAATTTCTTCGTTAGACGCATCCAGCTCATTATTTGCTACATTTTCATCCTCTTTTTTATCTAAATCACTGAAAATCCGTTTGTTAAAGATAATAGCAAGAACAATGCCCACGGTAATGCAGGCATCCGCGAAATTGAAGATAGCGGGGAAGAAGTAAGAGCCGCCCCACAACGGGAATTTCTCAGGAATCAGGAACAGTTTCAAGTAGAACATGTCGACCACCTTACCAAAGAAGAACGGGGCGTATCCATGTCCGGGCGACCACTGGGCGACTTCCAGGAAATTGCTCTCTGTGAACAAGATACCGTAAAACATGCTGTCGATGATATTACCGAAAGCGCCGGCAATCACCAAGCAGAAGATGGTCAGTACCACGCCGTCCATCTTGTCGCGTTTCACCAAACGAGCGAAATACCAGCAGAGCAAGCCCACCAGACAGATGCGCAGGAGGGAGAGTAAAAACTTGCCGACCTGCTGGCCGAAGCTGATTCCGAACGCCATTCCTTCATTTTCCACAAAATGGAGATTGAACCATTGACCAAGCATCGGAATCGTCTGTCCCACAGACATGTGCGTTTTCACCCAAAATTTGATCACCTGATCAATAACAATGAGTAAAAGCACCACTATTGCCGCAATCCAAGCGTATTTCTTTTTCAATTTGTCCGTTTTTTGAATCTAAATTTTGACCTATATTCCTAAGGGACGGCAAAAATATAAAAATATCAAATTTGATGATTAAAATCCAAAACTTTTATTTTGTTGATAATAAAATGAAATGATGGTGCGTTACGAAATATTTTATATTTTTGCCATTCGTTTTATAAAAAGAAGATTTATGAAAAAGTTGAAAGTTTTTCTGCCGATAATGATTGCCTTGATGGGCGTGCTGTTTTTCGCTCAATGCAAAAAAGACCACTCCTGCAATATGCGTGTCACATGCTATTATTCCTCTGATGGCATGAACGCCGACTCAGTGGTGCCGTTTGCACTCATCTCTTTCGACACCGTTAAGTACAATGCCGGTTTGGCCATCGACCCTGCTATTTCAAGCGTTCAGGGCGTACCGACCAATGCCCAAGGCGTCTTCACTTACACCCTGCAGTATCCGGCTTTGCTGATTGTCAACGCAGTGAAATATGACACCATCAACGGCGTTGCCAAGAAATACACCGGAACCACTCAAGTTCAAGTGAACGAGGGCGAAACGACCGATAAGACCATCTTGATGGTGGAGACTAACTAAATCCTTGATTTTGAATAGAAAACATCATAGTTATCTATTTCTAATTATCGCATCTCTCTTGCTTGCCGTCTGCGTGCTGTGGCGCGGGCATGTGTTGAAAGTCCCAAATCTTCATATCGCCAAGCTTGAGAAGAAACAATCTGAACGTAGCGACACACTCTCTGTGTGCTTGTTTTACCATGCAGCCGATTACTTTGTGTATCAAGGCTCTGTGATTGGTTTTCAGTATGATATGCTCAAGCAGCTTGAGAAGGATTTGCATCATCCTGTAGACATCACTATCGAGGCCGATGCAGAAACGATGTTTCTCACCGCCCTCTCCAACAAATATGACATCGTCTGCTTCGATTTCGACAAGTCCAATTACGTACCGGACTATATTACCATTTCTGAACCGATTGCCTACACCTACCCCGTGCTCATCATGCGCAAGAAGGATGCCGCCTACGACTCACTTCCGCACGTGGTCAACACTTCCGCAAAGTATTACAACAATTTGGATTTCAGTTCTTTAGAAAATCCAAAATCTTGGACTGTGCAACATAATCCTGACTTGGCTATCGAGGATTTGATGGACATGCTGGTAGATAAGACCATCGACTATGCGGTGTGTAACTACAACGTGGCCATCACGCTGATGCCGTTCTACACACAACTCACCATCGGTCCGCGTGTGGGTGAGAACTTCCCTCGCACTTGGATTCTGAACAACCACAACACAGCACTCAACGACTCTATCAATCAGTGGCTTATGGAATTCAAAGAGACAAACAAATATCAGTCTCTTTGTGAGAAATACTTGTCACCGCATTCATACGTCATCTCCCGCTCGTTCGGCAAGAGCAAGAACAGCACGTCGCATTACGACGGAGTGCTGAAAAAGGCCGCGGCACGTTACAACTTTGATTGGCGGCTGATCTCCGCCATTATTTATCAAGAGTCACATTTTATTCCCGATTTGGTGGGCTTCGGTGGCAGCTTCGGCGTGATGCAGATGATGCCCGTCACCTGCGAACGATACGGTATTACCGACTCTTCGTCGGTGGAGGATCAAATCTGGGCGGGCGCAAAGTACATTTCATTCCTCTGCGGCATTTTCAGAGACAAGGTGGACACTGCAGACCTATATTACTTTGTGACAGGTGCTTACAATTCCGGTCCCGGCCATATCCTTGACGCGATAGAATTATGCAAAAAATATGAAGACGACCACACAAAATGGTCGAACGTCTCAGAATATTTGATTAAAAAATCCCATAAAGAGTATTACCGCGACCCGGTGGTAAAATGCGGCTATTATCCTGGAAAACACACGGTTAACTACGTGGAAGAGGTGATGACGCGCTACAACGGGTTCGCTTTAACAAAGGAACAATGAAAGTATTAGTGATCGGACGCGGTGGCCGCGAACATGCCATCGCTTGGAAAATGGCCCAGTCGGCGCTGAAACCTGAAATCTTTGTCGCCCCCGGCAATGTCGGGATGCGCTTTATCACAGAACAGACCGGTGCACAAGTCACGCTGGTGAACATTGATGAGAACGCGACCGAAGCGTTGCGGGACTTTGCCTTGCAGAACCACATCGACTTGACGGTGGTGGGACCGGAAGCTGCGCTCGCCAACGATATCGCCACGGTGTTCCAAGCCGCTGGACTTCGCATTTTCGCACCGAGCGCCGCTGCTGCCCGCATTGAGAGCAGCAAGGAGTTCGCCAAAGACCTGATGCAAAAGTATCAGATTCCCACGGCTACTTACCGCACTTTCGAAGAGTATGATGCGGCTAAGCAGTATCTTGACGAAAAGGGCGCACCCATCGTCATCAAGTACGACGGATTGGCTGCCGGCAAGGGCGTGGTGGTCGCCATGACCGCTGAACAGGCCGATAATGCACTGAAAGACATGTTGTTGGACAATCGTTTCGGCAAAGGCAAAGTGGTGATGGAAGAGTTCCTGCAAGGTCCAGAGTTCTCATTGCTTACGTTAGTGAACGGCGAGCAGGTGGTGCCGCTCGTCATTGCGCAAGACCACAAACGCGCCTACGACGGCGACAAGGGTCCGAACACCGGCGGTATGGGTGCCTACTCGCCCGTGCCCGTCATCCCGCAAGCGCAAATCGATTGGGCTGTGGAACATATCATGAAACCGACTGCAAAAGCGCTGATCGCTGAGGGTTGTCCCTTCTGCGGTGTGCTATACGGTGGCTTGATGCTGACGAAAGAGGGTCCGAAAGTAATCGAATTCAACGCCCGTTTCGGTGATCCCGAGACCGAAGTGGTACTGCCGAAACTCAAAAGCGACCTCACCCAAATGATTTTGGATGTACTTGACCACAAAGCCGTCAAGCCGGAATTCCACGATGAAGCTTTCTTAGGCGTGGTGTTGGCCGCCAAAGGTTATCCGGGCAGCTACACGAAAAACATCCCGCTGAACAATCCCGCCACCCTTTCGCAGCAAGTCTTCTGCATGGGCGTGAAGGAGGAAAACGGTCAATTGCTTTCCAACGGCGGCCGTGTGCTCTTTGTAGTGGGAAAAGGTGCAACACTCAAAGAGGCACAACAAGATGCCTATCAAGGCGTTGCCAAGATGGCGCATCCCGATCTGTTCTTCCGCAACGACATCGGTTGGCAGGCGGTGCTGTAGAGACGATGTGCACATCGTCTCTACCTGTTTATGCGATTTCCTTTCTCCATCGGAAATATCCGAGTACTGCTATGATAACATATACGATAAATAATACGCCTGTTGGGTATAGCCCTTTCCAAAAGTAGAGGATAGTGGATACGATGTTAACCACTATCCACAACACCCATTGTTCCAAATATTTCTGTGCTAACATCCACATTGCAACGATGCTGAGTGCCGTAGTGAAAGCATCGCCAACAGGCACTGGGCTGTCGGTGAAGGTTTTGAGTATCCAAAAAATAGCAATCCAAAGAATGACAGCTATGATAGTGAGTGGCAAAACGAGCCTTTTCGGGGTATGTGTGATGACCAAATTTTCAGCAGGCTTTTCCATGGAAGATTGCGGGTTCCTTCGCGAATGACCCCACGCTATCAGCCCATAGATGTTCGCTCCTATGTAATAGAGGTAGATAGCAGCGTCCGCATAAAACTTTCCATGCAAGAAAATGACCAGATAAAACAGCGACATCAGGATACCAACCGGCCATAGCCAAACGTTAGCTTTGTACTCTAAAAAGATATAAATGAGCCCGATAATGGCTCCAATTATTTCTATTACTAAATCTACAGACATAATTCCATTCAAAATTCGGCGGCAAAAATACAATATTCGTCGATTCCGCGTTATACCTCATCAACGATAATGTGTTCATAAAATATGCAGATACCAACTCATCGTTGGTGAATATCTGCTATTTTTGCAGGTTGTCATAAATAGATGAAAAACAATAGAGTTATATATTATCCCAAAGTCTTTCGCACGTTCCTTTTGATCGCGGCGTTGCTGTTCTCTTTGCCCATTTTTGCGCAAAACGGGAAGAGCAGTGCCCAGCTCAAGCAGGACAAGCAGAAGATTGAAAAGGAGATTGCCAACACTCAGAAGCTGCTGAAAAAGAACGAATCGAACCAAAAAGCAGCGGTACAACAAGCGGCGCTCCTTCGCCAACAAATCCAGAACCGCGAAAAGATGATCACCAATCTGAACTCGCAAATCATCCAGATGGAAGATGAGCAAGAGCAGAACACCCAAGAAATCAAACAGTTGGAGAAACGTTTGGCCTATATGAAGGCGGATTACGCACAAGTGGTCTACAACGCCTACCGAAACCGCCGACTACTCGACAAGGTGACCTTCATCCTCGCTGCCGACGACTTCTCCCAGATGTTCCGTCGCATGCGCTATTTCGCCATCTTCTCCAGAAGCGTTCGAGAGCAGTCTGAACGCATCCAAAAAACCACGGAAGAGTTGACGAAAAAGAACGAGGAAATCGTGATGCTGAAGAACGACAAGCTGGTCACCCTTTCCTCTAAGGAACAGGAAATCAAGAATTTGGAAAACGACAGGCGGAAAAAGACTCAAAACGCCGAAAAGCTGAAAAAAGAGTCGCAAAAACTGAACGCCGACCTCAAAAAGAAGCAGCAACAACGCAAAGAAATCGATGCTGCTATCCAACGTGCCGTAAAGGCAGAGATCGCGCAAGCTAATGCGGAACGTGCCAAGAAAAGCAACAAGTCATCCAGCGGAAAAACCTCCTCTGGAAACAAGTCATCCGCTACAACTGCCTCTTCCTCATCCACATCCACTTCTACCAGAGCCACCGCCGCCATCGCTTTGACTCCCGAAGAGGCCACCCTCAACACCTCCTTCATCAACAACAAGGGCAAGCTCCCATGGCCAGTGGCAAAAGGTGCTAAAGTAAGCGATTTCGGCAACTATCCCCATCCTGACGTGCCCTCCGTGCAGATTGAAAACCACGGCATCGACATCATGGTGGAGGCTGGTACTCCCGCCCGCGCCGTCTTCGATGGTGTGGTCACTGGCGTTATGAACATTATGGGCACCACCGTTGTGATGATTCGCCATGGCGAATATCTTACTGTGTATCAAAATCTTTCGTCTGCAAGAGTGAAGAAGGGCGACAAAGTAACCACCAAGCAGACCATCGGTACAGTGGCCCAAAGCCCGACCTCCAACACTTACGAACTCCACTTCGAAATTTGGAAGAACGACCGCTACGTGAACCCCAACGAATGGTTGGCCAGAAAATAGAGAAGCTATGTTGATAAAAACCGCCGAATACCTGCAAAGCGAGGCAGACTGGCGCAAATGCCCGTCGCCAAACCTTCCCGAATACGCGTTTATCGGGCGCTCCAACGTGGGCAAATCGTCGCTTATCAACATGCTGGTAAACAATAAGAGTTTGGCCAAAACCTCCTCAAAACCAGGCAAAACCCAGACCATCAACCACTTTCTGATCAACAAGAATTGGTATTTGGTGGACCTTCCCGGCTACGGATTTGCCAAAATCTCCAAGACCACCCGTGAGAAATGGCAGAAGATGATCTCCGATTACCTGCTTTTCCGTGAAAATCTGCAAGTGGTGTTCGTGCTGGTGGACGCACGTCTCGAACCTCAACAGATAGACATCGATTTTATCAATAACTTAGGCGAAAAAGGCATACCTTTCGCCATCATTTTCACCAAGACAGACAAAAACTCATCCGGAAAAACGATGAGCAATATGCAAAAGATGAAAAATGTGCTCGCCGAAACATGGGAGGAGCTGCCTCTGATGCTGAAATCCTCCGCCATTTCCGGCGCAGGCAAAGAGGAAATCCTGAACTTTATCGAAGAAATCAATCAACAATATCATTCAAATATCGCATTATAATGAAAAAAATAATCTATCCCATCGCTGCCATCCTGCTCATATTGGGTTGTTGCTGCTGTAAAACATCCAAGAAAAACGTTTCGAACGGAAAGTATCCTCTGATAGGAACTCAGTGGAACCTCATGGCATTGGAAGGTGAGGAAATTGGTGCTGACTTTGCACTCCGTCCCTTCATCACCTTTGATTCCGCCGGCAATATCAAGGGAAATCTCGGCTGTAACTCCTTCTTCGGCACCTACAGCGTGAACAAGAAACAGAAGATGACCCTTGAGTTCCAAAGCGCAAGCAAACGCCTATGTCAGCAAATGAGCGTCGAACGTCGCTTCATCAAAGCGTTGAAACAGGAAATCGTCAGATATAAAATCCAAGGCGACGAGCTCACCCTCTTCGCAGCAGATGACAGGGAAGTAATGCGTTTCACGGGGGTTGACCTCAGCAAAGTGGAATAAAATCGGAATACAATATATTATATAAAAAAACAGACCTCCTTCGAAAGAAAGAGGTCTGTTTTTTTATATTGGTGGAAACGACTATCTGCGCTTACCTTGGGTCTGAGAGCCCACGCGAGCCATTGCGCAACGGAATCCGATATAGTCAGTAGCCTCATCCTCGTCCATATAACGACGGGTACCGGGAGAAGACCAGTAAGGAATATCCTTCCATGAACCGCCCTTATAGATACGGGCATGGTCGCTGACGAGTGAGTAATCGTAGTTGTTTGCAGTCTTGGCATACATAAGGTCGGTAGCCTCGGTATTGGTAGTGGCGTTCTTCCAGTCATCCATATTTTTGAGGGACTGCCAGTCACCATCCAGATAGTTCTTGTTGTCAGCTGCACGATAGTTGCGGCGTCTGTCGTTCTTGAAGTCAGAAACGGGAACCATGGGAACCTTACCCACACTGTCACGTTCTGCAACGGTACCATCTTCCAACAGCTTCTTGGTTTCGAAGTAGTTACCACGGAACGGATTGTATTCCGTCACATCGTCATGAGAGGTTTGTCTGTAGACATCCATCACCCATTCAGAGACGTTACCGCCCATTTGATACAAGCCGTAATCGTTCGGCCAGTCGGATTTGACCTCCTTGGTGTAGAAACCACCGTCGTTCAGAGCGCTGGCGACACCCATGTAGTCACCACGGCCGCGACGCACGTTGTTGATGAAGTCGCCGTAGTATTTCTTGTCATCGGTACGGAGTTGCTGTCCGTTCCACGGATAGACTTTACGCTCCAGCACACGTTCGTTGAGGGTATTGCCAACGGTTGAGTATGCGGCATACTCCCATTCAGCCTCTGTGGGCAGTCTGTATTTCGGCAGCAGGATACCGTCTTCCATCTTCACATTGCGGTATTCTTGGCTGGAAATGTATCTCAAACGTTTCTGACCTTCGGCCTCGTAAGATTCGTAGGTCAGGTAAGCATCAGTGTTGAAATAACCTTCTGCAGAGGGAGTCTC
This sequence comes from Bacteroidales bacterium, assembly GCA_017633495.1. Lineage (GTDB taxonomy): Bacteria > Bacteroidota > Bacteroidia > Bacteroidales > WCHB1-69 > F23-D06. The sequence continues at coordinate 17,721 of JAGBPE010000141.1, forward strand.
GGCAAACTCGACATAACCGCGATCCACAAGGATCTGCTCGTTGACACGGTCGGTACGCCATGCGGCATAGTTAGTGGCTTGCAACCAGCTCACACCTACGACAGGATAATATCTGAAAGCAGGATGGCGGAAATAGTATTCCACCTGAGATTCGTTATAACCCAAGCGGTCGCGCCAAACAGCCTCATCGGGAACAGCGTTGTCGTACACCACCTTCAAATCCGCAGGGACGAAGACGCGTTCAAGCCAATAGAGGTATTCGAGGTAGTCGACATTGGCTATCTCACACTCATCCATGTAAAAAGAGGCGACGGAAACACGGCGTGGCGTGTTGTTCCAATCCTTCATCACATCCTCTTCCATCTGTCCCATCACGAAAGAACCGCCTTCAATGAAGACAAGGCCCGGACCTGTAGCTTGTTCCTCAAAAGGAGCAACCTCAAAACCACCATTCTTTTTATCGTTGTAGTTCCAACCCGTGGTGGCGGATTTCTCTTTCGAACAAGAGGACATACCCAACAGCATAGCTGCGACAGTGAATAATCCTAATAATTTTTTTGCTGTATTCATTGTTAGTTATAATTGTTTTTCTGAATTATCTTCGGTAAAATATTAATGATATGATTACAATCGATTAGTACGAAGGACAATTAAGGTCTTTCAAAGCTTTACGTTTGTTAGGACATGGCAGCAGGAACTGTACGGAAACTTCATGTGCGCCGCCGGAATAGTTTGCCAATTTGCTAATAGTTGCATCATAGGAGTAGGCAATTTTAAACCAATCGTACTCCACACCGAACACAACGATAAAGGCATCAAAATTGTGATAAGAGATCGGCTCTGTGATAGCCAATCCATTGGTGTCGATTCCCGTAAAGCGCTCACCCTTGTAGGTAAGACCATGACGCAGCCACATACCTACGGTGAACGGATAGAAATTCAGGTAGAAACCTTCGCTGAAGTAGTTGAAATTCTGTTGATGTTGATAAATGAAGTTCGGACTGATGGAGATATCGCCGAAGGAAGTCTCTTTCTTACTTTTGCGTTTCAAGTCAAAGTAACCGCCAACGTGAGCGGTCCATTTCACAGGACGATAGTCGTATGCGCCCAATCCGTCGGAGATAAAGCCTTTGGCTCCGATGATGGGCACGATGTGGTGTGCTGCGACACCAAAATAAAAGTGCGGGGTATATCCTAAAATACCGGCTGCCATGTCAAACGAATGGATGGTCAGATTACCCGGCTGAAGCTCAGCAGTCTGATAAATGACACCGTATTTAGGGTCTATCATGTCACCGAAAACCAACTTGTCCCAATTGAGGCCGCGATTCTCGTAAGTGGCCTGCAATGCAAACCGCAAGTTAAACTTTTTGGACACTTTCAACTTAAAGGAGTACATGAGGCTTGCCGTATAGGTGTTGATGATACCACCTTCTCCCGCACGGTCACCGAACAACAGCACGCCGACACCACCCGACAGTTTATCGAAATGTTCGTCGTACGATGCCGTAAACGTCATAAACGTACCTGGAAGTGAGGGCCACTGATCGCGGAAATTCAACGCAATTCGCGGACACACATTGGTGCCTGCAAAGGCTGGATTCAAGTACAGTGGGTTTGCATAATACTGCGAAAACATGGCATCCTGCGCCTGTAAACGCAATCCTGCAAATGCCAATACAATCGTGACTATGATAGCAATACGTTTCTTCATATCATTATATTTATAGCGGGCAAAGATACAAAATTATTTAACGCTTCCCACCCTTTTTTGTTACATTTTTTCTGCAATATTTTTAACGACATTTCGTTTAGAAAATTGTATTTCTCTTTTTAAACAAACGAATAATGAAAAAGAATTCTTGGGTACGATTTTTATTTTTTATACTTTTTTTATTTCAAATCGCTGATATTCAAGCACAAAAGGTGCAAAAAAAAATCACTTTACAATGGACGAAACCCGTGAGCAACACCTTTTCAGACGGTCACACACGGTCGTTTCTCTCCTTTGAAAACGCCGTTTATGGGGGTGATTTTTGGGAGCTTCCCTCTTTTTATGAAATAGTCGCTGTTGATAACTTTTTCAA
>JAGBPE010000142.1 GCA_017633495.1 Bacteroidales bacterium
GAAATAAGTTGAAAATAGTCAAAATATGTCGCAACTGAAAGAAATACTTGAATAACCTTCTTCCCTCTAACCTCTTACCTCCTGAAACGCTAACCTCTCATCCCCCGACACCAAATAAATAATCCCACAATACGCAAACCCATGCTTGGCGAGGTTGTGCTGCATGATGACGTTGTCGCGATGCGTGTCGATACGGATGTTGCGGTCGCGGGCAAAGGCGAACTCCATGACGCTAATGAAAATGCCGTGCGTGCCGTGTTTGCCACCCATGCGGTGGATCACGTGGTAGGGTAGGGTGTCATCGAGCCACTGTCCACCGAAAATCTCCTTGTAGGTGGGCTCCGGCGACGGCAAAAATGCGAAATAGCCCACAATCTGTTCGTCGTCCTCGATCACAAAACCGCCTTGCTGCTCGATGTCGCGAACCACAACCTCCACCGACGGATATCCGTTAATCCACTGCTTCCAGTTGCCCGATGCCTGCATCTTCTGACGCGCCTCGTCAAAGACCGGCATGATGTTGGGAATGTCCGCTGTGGTGGCAGGACGGATGGTTCGGAAAGGAGATTTGTTCATTTGTCGGCAAACTGCTTTAAGGATTCGGATGGGTTCCCATCTGTAGAGACGCGATTAATCGCGTCTCTACATACGGATCACCTTCACTGTTTCAACTCCTCTCTTTGTGCGAATCTGACACATATAGATGCCCGCTGGCAGCGACGTGAAATCGAGCATCGCGTGGTTGATGCCTGCGGATTGCGGTGCTTCGGGTTGGCAAAGCACCGTGCGACCGGTTAAATCCAATACCGTGATGTTGACGGGAGAGTCTTCATCTAAACGATACTGCACGGTCAGCGTATTGGCTACTGGGTTTGGATAGACATGCGTGTTGGAGACGGCGGGATGTTCGTCGATGCCTACGTTAGAAGATTCTGCATAGTCCATCAGCATTGCCATATTGTAGCGAGCAATGTCCGCGTGATAGGCATAATTGTTGGAATCCCACACGTCGTGTATGGAGTGATATGAGGTCGAGAAGGTGTATTCGATGGCGAAAACGGCACGAAATCCAGACTGATAGTAGGCGTAACTGTCGCTATACTGCGAATCTTCGTTCTCGGATTCGGAAGGGATTACCGGATCAATGTTGGTATATTGGGCGCAGAGGTCAACGGCGCGGCTGACAATGTCGAGCGCGTTGTTGTACCAGTGCAGCTTAACCCGCCAATTGTCGTCGGGTTGGTAGCTCACCATGTCGTTGTTCAGCATAATGGCGATTTTCTCATCGGCTTGAGCGCGTTTCTGCGCATCGAAATAGGAACCGTAAAGGCCGAGCTCTTCACCGTCAAACGCCATGAAGTGGATGTCGCGGCGGAATTGGAGGCCGTTTTCGTGACAGATGCGGGCCAACTCGAGCATCACGGCCACACCTGAGGCGTTATCGTCGGCACCGGGTGCGAACGACTGAAGCTGGTAATTCTGATCATAAGAAATGGCGTCGAGATGGGCACCAATCAGCACTAAAGAGTCATCCTTAGGGTTCGGGGACTGCAAAACGCCCTTTACGTTGTAAAACCACTGTCCGACATTTCCAACTAACCAGTTGTAATCTGTTTTGTAAAACGAGTCGATTTCGGCTGTAATGCCGTAGTTGTTAAGACGTTGTATCAGATATTCCGCCACCTCGATATTGCCGCCTTCGCGCAGTGCAAAGCGACTCCCGAAGTTCTGCAGATCCATCACTGTGCGCAGCAAGCTGTCTGTATTGATTTGTGACAGAAGGTTTTCGATATCACCGGGATCTTGTGCCCGCAATGTGCCGAACATCGTGGCGCAGGCAATCGTGATAAGTGCGAATGCTTTTTTCATCATTGTTTGTCTTGACAAATTAAAATGCAAAAATACAATAATTTGGATTATCCACTGAAGGCTCTTAATGGAAATTTTCTGCAAAAATAAAAAAATCTTACTTCGATATTTTTTAGAAAAATTGAAACTTATAGGTTTCATATTCGAAAAAAGATTATTTTTGCAGCATATTTTGAAAACTAAAAATTATGACATTTGACAAGGTGATAGAAGACGGACGTTTATGGGCGGTCCGTTACAATCATGACAAAGAGAATGCCCTTCAGAAGGTATTGGCACAATGGAGCGATGCGAGTTGGCTTGCGGATTTCTTCACTCAAAATTTTGACGACCTGATTTCTTATTTTAGGATAACGAATATTGAGGATGCTATCTACCAAACCATGGAAGATCGGGATGAATTGTCCTGTATTATCATGGACATTTCTCCAGATGCAAATTTGGACCAGTTTTTCCGTCCATTGGAGAATGATCGCACCCAAGAAATGATGCTGGGTAAAGAAAAAGGTCGTCCACATCGCAGAAGTTGGTTGCGATTGTATGCGATAAAGCTTAATGTTGGGGTTTTTATTATTACAGGAGGAGCAATTAAGCTTACTCGCACGATGCAGGAGTGAGAACATACGTTGCTGGAATTGGAAAAGATGGAAAAAGTCAGAAATTTCCTGATTCGGGAAAGAGTTTTTGATGAAGACAGTTTCACAGATTATCAAAAGGAGGTTGCCTTATGACACGAGAAGAAGCCATAGCAAGACTAAGTCGCTATCAGTCGCAAGAGGATTCCGCATGGCGTTTGGAAGAAGAGCGTCTGCAATATGCCAAAACGAGGGGTTGGCTGCGGTATTCCCGTCGGATTGCCATTAAAGTGGCGTTGGCAATGAAACAGCAAAACCTTTCCAGACAGAATGTTGCAGAACGTATGGGGTGCTCTCCTCAATATGTCTCGCGACTGTTGAAAGGAGAGGAAAATCTTTCCCTCGAAACAATATGCAAGCTGGAGAACGCGCTGAATGTGGCGATTCTGCAGTATGAGTTTATGTGATTTTTTTTTACTTCACACTGTCACCTTTTGCCACCCTCATACGTTTAACCATTGAATCGATTCGGTAACAAGAAATGTCAAACCTTAAAAATTCAAAAAAATGGACGAAGATGTATTAGGAATCATCATGGTTATTATCATCGTAATTGGATGTTGCGTGGTACTCCCGATTATGATTGTATGGATTACGAACAGACGGAGAGCTCACGAAATCGACAAGCAGACGGAAATTCTGATGACGATGATGGAGAAACATCCCGATCTTGACCCTGCCGAGGTGATGAAAAAACTGAATGTGTCGAGTAAATCGCATAAAACCACCAAACAGAAACTGTTGGAAAACGTTTTCAGTGGCGGCATGATGCTGCTGATGGGACTGGCCATCCTGATCCCGCACCTCTGCGGGCTGACCATCTTTGGCAACAAAGCTAACGGAATCTATGTCGGCGGAATGATGGTGGCCATGGGCGTGGCGTTCCTCATCTACTACTTTGTGTCGAAAAAACAATTGAGTGTTGAGATTGAGGCCGAAGAGAAACAGTTGCAAGAACAGCAATAATCGCACTGATGAAGCGAGAACAATTCATAGCCATCCTTTCATCCGAGCAGGAGTCTTTGCGAAGGTTCCTGCTTGCCCTGTGTTGCGGCGACCGGATGGAGGCAGAGGACATCGCGCAGGAGGCGATGGTGAAAGCGTACATTGCCTCCGACCGCTTCGAAGAGCGGCACAAGTTCTCCACGTGGCTCTTCAAGATCGCCTACAACACCTTCCTCGACCATAAACGGCGTGTGCACGGCTATGCGACGGACATCGAGGAGGCGGTGCAGGTGGCTGACGTAGCGCGCACCGACGACGCCTTCGCCTATCAGGACCTTTACGAGGCTATTGCCACACTTCCCATCAAGGAGCGGACGGACATCCTGCTCTTTTACATCAACGGATATACGGTCAAGGAAATCGCAAAAATCACCGGCAGTACTCAAATGGCTGTGAAACAGCATCTTTCGAGGGGCCGAGGTAAATTAAGACAAATTTTGGAACGATGAAAGAGAAAACGATAGAAGAGATGTTCGCCCATTATCAGCCGGATTTGGGTGACAGCGGAGAATATATGGCGCACCTCACCAAGAAGTTGGAGGCGGCGGAATATGCTAAGCAATATAAGGCGGAACAGACCAAACGCTACCGCCGCATGATGGTTCTGGTCTTCATCGCGGGCATGCTCACCGGCGGCATCCTGATGCTCATCACGCTGATACATCCCGCCTGGCTCGTGCCCGAATTCTCCGCTCCGACGCTTTCCACCTCGCTGACCACGGTTTTCCCGAAGGTCTGCTTGCTATTGGCGGTCTGCTTTATCAGCTTGGGAACCACGGGGTTAGTCGGTTCGGTGGTGTTGAACAAAAGACGGTGATACGATTTTTTGTATTTTTGCCGCCCTAATTACGGCAATTGAAACGATATGTCAACTTTGAATTCCAGAATATTGGTCGTGGATGACAACGCGGGGATCCGCGCCACGCTGAAAATCTTGCTACTGCCCTATTTTGCTGCGGTGGAGGCTGTTGCGTCGCCGAAGACGCTAATTAGTACCGTGCGCACGTTCCGTCCTGACGTGGTGCTCCTCGACATGAACTTTGAAACAGACATCAACACAGGCAACGAAGGCCTCTTTTGGCTGACGGAGCTGAAGAAACAATTCCCTGATATTGAGGTGGTTCTGATGACAGCCTACGCGGAAGTTCCGCTGGCGGTGGAGGGTATGAAACGCGGTGCGTTCGACTTCATCGTGAAGCCTTGGAACAACGACCAACTGATGGAAACGCTGTCCTCGGCGTGCCAGAAAAGGTCGGGCAGCCAGCCGAAAAAGAGTGCATCTGCCGCGACTATGTTGTGGGGAAGCAGTCCCGCGATGACCGATATTCGTCGCACGGTGGATAAGGTCGCCCCAACGGATGCCACGGTACTCATTACAGGCGAGAACGGAACGGGTAAGGATGTGTTAGCTAACGAGATACATCGCCTTTCGAATCGCGCTGGTAAGCCGATGGAGAGCGTGGATATCGGCTCGTTGTCGGAAACGCTGTTCGAGAGCGAACTGTTCGGACACGTGAAGGGTGCGTTCACGGATGCCCGCGCCGACCACACCGGGAAGTTCGAGCTGGCCAACGGCACCACGCTCTTCCTTGATGAGATTGGAAACATTCCTTTGCACTTACAGTCCAAGCTGTTACGCGTGCTGCAGAACCGTTGTGTCACCAAAGTTGGCGACACGAAATCCGTGCCCATCGACATCCGGCTGATTTGTGCAACCAACAAGGATTTACCTGCAATGGTGCGCGAAGGGCGTTTTCGTGAAGACCTTTTCTACCGCATCAACACGGTGACCTTGAATCTGCCGCCATTGCGCGAGCGGACGGATGAGATAGCTTCCTTAGTCCGCTTGTTTACAGAACGTTATGCGAAACAATACCATCGAGATGTGAAGGATGTTTCTGACGAGGCAGTGGCGTTGTTGGAACATTGCGTATGGTCGGGAAATGTGCGCGAATTACAGAATGGCGTTGAAAAAGCCGTCATCATGTCCGATAATGAAATCTTGCAACCTGAAGACTTTCAAATTACTGAAAATCAGATGAATATTACCCCTAACTCGGTGGCTGAAAACTCTTTGGAGGCGGCAGAGGAACGGGTGATTCGGGCAGCGGTGAAGAAGTACAACGGCAATCTCTCCTTAGTGGCTAAATCATTGAATATCAGTCGGCCAACGTTATATAACCGCCTTAAAAAATACGGAATATGAGTACGTGGATTTGGATACTCATCATCCTCGCGGGGTGTCTGCTTTCCACGCTGATTGCTGCTTGGTGGATGGCCAAGCGCGACCGCGAGAAGGTCTCCTTTTTGATGGATGCCTTGGAGGATGGCGAGACCAATTTCCGTTTCCGTGAAAACTCTGCTATCAATCGAGAACTCAATCGGTTACGTGGTATCTTAGACCGAAAGAACACCCGCAATGAAGCCCTTTCTTGGAATAAGCTTTTCCGTGTCATCACGCACGAAATCATGAATACAGTAACGCCTATTGC
>JAGBPE010000143.1 GCA_017633495.1 Bacteroidales bacterium
ATGGCCCAATATGATTGGCAACGAGAGCGCCATGGGCACCGAGTTCCGCGAGCGCATCCATCCCGGACACACCTCCATTTTGCCGTTTACACGCTTGCAAGGTGGTCCCATGGACTACACCCCCGGCATCTTCGAGCCTGACATGGGCAAAATCGTACCATGGGGAAAGAAAATGAGCCACACCATCTGCAACCAATTGGGACTTTATGTCACCTTCTACTCGCCCTTGCAAATGGCTGCCGATTTCCCCGAACATTACGAACAATATATGGACGCCTTCCAATTCATCAAGGACGTGGCAGTGGATTGGGACACCAGCATCTACATCATGGCAGAACCAGGGGATTATATCGTGACAGCCCGCAAGCCGAAGCTTTCCACTCTGAACAAGGCTGCCGAAGGTGTGGGAACTTTGTCTGATGGCAAAAAATACGTGATAAGCAACACGATGCGGTACGTCTATAACTATCCAGACAGTGTTGATTCGTGGTTTGATGCTATCCCAAAACATATCACCTATCAATCCGTTATGCCAGATCACATTGACTTAGTTCCATCACCTGATGTTTGGTACATTGGCGGTATCACCGACGAGAACGCCCGCGAGGTGTCTGTAAAACTGGATTTCCTGCAACCAGGTACGAAATACGAGGCCATCATCTATACCGATGCGCCTGATGCATGCGGTCTTCCTGATGATTCAGAATTCCGAACTCCTGATTGCAAATTGAAGTACAATCCGCAGGCTTACACCATCACCAAGAAAGTGGTGACGAGCAAAAGCGTGTTGAAACTGAAAATGGCGCCATGCGGAGGATTTGCGGTGTCGATCAGACAGCAGTAGTATGTCTGTTTAGTAACACTTTTCGAAAGCTTTTTTGATCAGTTTCGGGCTGTGGGCGCCTATGCGAACCAGCCAAAGTCCGAATCGGCTGTAGAACAGATCCGTCACCCAGGCCTCTTTCCGCTTGTTCCGGAAAATCTCGCGGTTGGTGATGGAAAAATCCGTCCCCTCCACGATGGCTTTCCAAGCGTTTCTGCCAGTGGCAATGGCGTAGTAGAGGCCTTCGTAGGAGAGTTTGTTCGCAAATCCGCCGGCATCGCCGATCAAAATCACCTGCTTTTTGCCCGAATCAAGGGTTTCCAAGGGAATATACGAGCCGCGCAAGGGTGCATCAACGGCCAAAATGTTCCCTCTGATGTGGTTTTTACTCAGTTGGGCACGGATTTCCTTGGGTGAAGAGTAGTAGCCGCCCATTCCCACAATGTCTTTTCCCACGCTCGGGAAACTGAAGAAATAGCCCTTTTTATACTGTTTTGACAACTCGAAGATGAATTCGTTCGCGCCCTTTTCCACGTATTGCTCCATCCAAAGCGTGTTGTAGGAACGGGATCCCGTAATCTGCCTTCTGACCTGACTGTTAGCTCCGTCTGCGCCAACCAGAAAGTCGCAAAGCAGCGGCTCACCCGACTTTAGAGAAACCAGAATCTTTCCGTCCGGCTGCTCTTCAAAACGCGAAAAAGAGCCTTTGACAAGCTTTCCGCCGATCGACAAATATTGTTGCAGCAGCTCGTTATCGAAATCCTTCCGCACCACCATCCGCAGCTCATTGTCCAAATCGACTTCCGAAATGGTTTTGCCCTCCAGCATAAACTTAAAGCGCCTGACACTCTGATACTCATAGCGAAGATCGGGCATCAGCTCTTGCAAAAGCCCATACGCTTTCGGGGTCAGTCCACCGCCGCAGATTTTCTCTCTTGGAAAGGTCGCATGATCCACAATGACACAGTCCACCCCGTGTTTTTGTAGCAAATAGCCGCAAACGGTTCCTGCGGGTCCCGCCCCGATAATCACAACATGATGGAAATTGGCCATAACGAGATTCTCTTTTTCGTTTCTGTCGCAAAAATACATTTTCTTCAGAAGCGGCCACAAAAAAAAAGGTGCCGATTCCGACACCTTTATTGTTGTTATTTCTTGTAGAGACGCGATAAATCGAGTCTCTACAGATTCGATTAGTACAAGAAGCTCAACAGAATACCTGCGGCCACTGCACTGCCGATGACGCCGGCCACATTGGGACCCATAGCGTGCATGAGCAGGAAGTTGGTGCGGTCGTACTTCTGACCTTCCACCAGGGAGACGCGGGCTGCATCGGGCACTGCGGAGACTCCAGCGTTACCGATGAGCGGATTGATCTTGTTGTCGCCCTTGAGGAAGAGGTTGAAGAACTTCACGAACAGCACGCCGGAAGCGGTGGCGATCACGAAGGAGAAGGCACCCAGGATGAAGATGAGCACAGAAGCAGGTCTCAGGAAGTTGGTGGCCTGGGTAGAGCAACCGACGGTGAGACCGATGAGGATGGTCACGATATCGACCAGCGGACCGGAAGCGGTGTTGGCCAGACGTTTGGTCACGCCACTCTCTTTCAGCAGGTTACCGAAGAAGAGCATACCCAACAACGGCAGACCTGTAGGCACGAGGAATGCGGTGAGGAGGATACACATCATCGGGAAGAGCACTTTTTCACGATGGCTGACGGCACGAGGCGGACGCATGCGGATAAGGCGCTCTTGCGGGGTGGTCAGCGCGCGCATGATAGGCGGTTGAATCACCGGCACCAAAGCCATGTAGGAGTAGGCCGATACAGCAATGGCACCCATCATGCTCGGAGCCAGCTTGGACGAGATGAAGATGGCGGTAGGACCGTCAGCACCACCGATGATACCGATAGCACCAGCCTCCATGGGGGAGAAGCCTAACAGCAGAGCGGTGATGTATGCGGCGAAGATACCGAACTGGGCGGCTGCACCGATGAGAATCAATTTCGGGTTGGAAATCAGGGCCGAGAAGTCTGTCATAGCCCCGATGCCAAGGAAGATCAATGGCGGATAGAAGCCTTTCACCACACCGAAATAGAGATAGTTGAGCACAGCACCGTTTTCATACACACCCACTTGCAAACCATCGGTGAACGGGATGTTACCGATGATGATACCGAAGCCGATGGGCACGAGCAACAGCGGCTCATATTCCTTGATAATTCCCAAAGCTATGAACACCAAGCCGATGCATATCATGATGATATGTCCCCAGGTGCAGTTTCCGAAACCGGAATAGCTCAGGAATTGCAATAATCCTTCTTTGAAAAATTCTAACATAATCTCAATCTTTTAATGATGAAATTTATTATTCAAACACAACGAGCACTTGGCCTTCCATAACGGCGTCGCTCTTGCTCACTTTCACCTCTTTCACCACACCGTCGCGGTCGGCGTCGATGTTGTTCTCCATCTTCATAGCTTCGAGGAGAAGGAGACGTTGACCCACCTTCACAGCGTCGCCGGGTCTCACGAACACGTCGAGCACAGTGCCGGGCAGCGGAGAGGTAAGCGTACCACCACCGCCTGTAGGAGCAGCGGGAGCCACCTTCTGTGCAGGAGCACCGCCCTCAGCTTTCGGAGGAGCAGCCACCTTCACCACGGGCGTGATCGTTTTGGGCTTCAGTTCCATGTCCAACTCCACCTTGTAGGGCGTGCCGTTGACATTCACTTCAATCATGTTATCGTCCAATTCACCGACTTCAACGGCGTATTTATTTCCGTAAATCTTAAAATTATAGGTTTTCATACTCTTTTTTCTAAATTTTGGTGATTATCTTAATCTTGGATTTCTCTTCATGGTCAGCTCTTTCTGAGCCCATGGTGAATAGTGCTTGGAAGGCATGTTGATGGTGATGACCTCACTCTCTTCGTCGTGCATGCTGTTGAAATGCAGATGCAGCGCCACGCCGATAGCGGCGCAGGTGGGACCGTCAACCGTGTCGTCTTCTTTATTGTCCTTCGTGGAAGTCATTGCAGCTGCAGGCGTTGCAGAAGCTTGCGCTTTCGACTTCTGAGTGGAACGACGGGTCACGTAGTTGAAGATCTTCAACATGATGTAGATCATAATCAACGCGGTGAACACCACAGCCATGGAGATCAAAGCCATACCGATACCGTAGGGGTCGTCTTGTTTGAGCTTGTCCTGTTTGGAAATCTTGGCCTGCGTTTCATTGGAGGAGTTGGGGGTGAACTCTGCTAAGAAGTCCACTTCTCCGGCAGCGCGTTTGCCCTGTTTGAAAGACTTTACATCGCGTACACCGTCTTGCAAATAACCGAATGTGAGAGAAGTGTCACGCAGGCAAACGGGGTACTCCACAAGGTCGAGCAGCTCTTTGCCGTTGGCGTTGATGAGCGCAATGTAGTGTGTGCGGGACTCCGCAGGGGTGAAATTGGCGTGGAACGGACCGTACAGCGGCGAGTTGTCCAGATAGAAAATCAGGAAGCTGCGCTGGGGCATGTACATTTTCTGATCCGTGGGGATTTTATACCAGTTGGCCGGAATCTTGCCGCCTTTCTTGCCGGCAGCAGCCAGTCCCGTGGTATCATCGGTGAGATAACAGCCGGTGATGTTGACCGTGTTGTAAGCGGTGTTGAAAATCTCCACCCACGGCACATGACGGCCATACTCGTCGTCATAGTTATCCACATTCTTGATCATCATCTCGTTGAGGCGAAGGTCGTGCACCGACTGCCCGAAGGTGGCGGTGACGGCAAACAGCGCGACAACGGTGAAGATATATTTGTAAATTGATTTCATAAATCTCTAATTTATTGGTTTTTAATTACAACGGCAGGTTATCGTGTTTCTTAGCCGGGTTCTCCAGACGTTTGTTACGCAACGATTCGAGGGCGCGGATCACGCGGAAACGGGTGTTGCGAGGCTCGATGACGTCGTCGATGTAGCCGTATTGGGCAGCCACATAAGGATTGGAGAATTTCTGACGGTACTCTTCCACCTTTTCGTTGAGGAATTTTTGACGCTCTTCGGCATCCTCGATTTTCTTCATTTGAGAACCGTAGAGGATTTCAGCTGCGCCGCTGCCGCCCATCACGGCGATCTCAGCGGTAGGCCATGCGTAGTTCACATCGCCGCGCAGATGCTTGGAGCTCATCACGCAATAAGCACCGCCGTAGTTCTTACGCAGGATGACGGTGACTTTCGGAACCGTGCATTCGCCGTAAGCGTAGAGCAGTTTTGCACCGTGCAGGATGATGCCGCCGTACTCTTGACCGGTACCAGGCAGGAAGCCGGGAACGTCAACCAACGTCACCAACGGGATGTTGAAGGCGTCGCAGAAACGGACGAAACGGGCACCCTTGCGGGAAGCGTTAATGTCCAACACACCGGCCATGCACTTGGGCTGGTTAGCAACAATACCCACAGACATACCGTTGAAACGGGCGAAACCGACCACGATGTTCTGTGCGTAGGTAGCGTGAACTTCGAGGAATTTGCCATCATCGACAATACCGGCAATCACGTCCTTCACATCGTAAGGCTGGTTCGGGTTGTCGGGGATGATGGAGTTGAGGCTGTCCTCCAAACGGTTGATGGGGTCTTCGGTGGGCTCATACGGGGGCTCTTCCATGTTGTTGGAAGGCAGGTAGCCGATGAGGTCGCGAAGCAGGGCAATACCGGTCTCTTCATCGGGAACGGAGAATTGCGCCACACCTGATTTGGTGGAGTGGATGGTGGCACCGCCGAGGGTCTCGGTGGTCACGTCCTCGCCGGTGACGGTCTTCACAACCTTCGGGCCGGTGACGAACATGTAGCTGGAGTTCTGTGCCATCATGATGAAGTCGGTCAATGCAGGGGAATAGACTGCGCCGCCGGCACAAGGTCCGAAGATAGCGGAGATTTGCGGCACCACGCCGGAAGCGAGGATATTGCGTTGGAAAATCTCAGCGTAACCTGCCAAGCTGTTCACACCCTCTTGGATACGTGCTCCACCGGAATCGTTGAAGCCGATGACGGGCGCACCCACCTTCATGGCTTGGTCCATCACCTTGCAGATCTTAGCGGCGAAGGTCTCGGAAAGAGAACCGCCGAACACGGTGAAATCCTGTGAGAAGACATAAACCAGACGGCCGTTCACGGTACCGTAGCCGGTCACCACACCGTCGGAAAGGAATTTCTCCTTCTCGATGCCGAAGTTCACACAACGGTGAGTCACGAACATGTCGAACTCCTCAAAGCTGCCCTCGTCGAGGAACATGAGGATGCGCTCACGGGCGGAATATTTACCTTTTGCGTGCTGTTTGTCAATCTTGTCTTGACCACCGCACAAACGAGCCTTCTCGCGAAGTGCAAGCAACTCGTTAATTTTATCTTGCATTGCCATATTTTATTGATATTTAGTTTGTTATAAAATTTTAATTACCCAAATTTCACACTGTAATAAGTTCGCGAAAGTACAAAATTTTTGGATGCAAAAAAACATAAAAAAACAGCGCCCGCAGGATTCTGCAGGCGCCGTTTGTGAAGTTTAATATTCGGATATTGATAGATTATGCGTTCACAGCATCGCGGTGGAACACCAGCGGGAAGTTGATGGTAGTGTCTTCGTCCTCAGCGTTGGCGAATTGGAAGTTGATGGTGATGGTGTCGTCATCATCGTCATAGGTGAAAGTGATCTGATAGTTGATCGGGTTGCCGTCTTCGTCGGTGCCCACGGCGGTCAATGTGCCAGTGTGGGTAGCGCCGTCATAGACGTAAGCGAGGTCCATGTTTTGGATTTCATCGTTGGTGTAGCCGCCAGCCATTTCAACCACATTGATGAGGGCCATGTTGTCGCTGAAGGTGAAGTGAGCGTACTCCGTATCGAAATTGAGGTGGAAAAACATATTGGCATCGAAGCCGTCAGGGAGTTGGCAACCCATCTCATTGAGATTCATGCCCGTCATAGCGTAAACCAGGTCGTTGAGGGGGAGGTTGGCAGTCCAATCGGTACCGATAAGGTCGGAAGTGACTGCTACTCTGGGAGTGTTGGCAGGATTTTCACCATTCTCGCTGGGAGCAATGATTTCTTTCTGACAGGATGCCATCAAAAGGGTGACAGCGACAAATGCGATTGCAAAAATGTTTTTCTTCATACTATTTTGATTTTTTAATTTGATTATTAATTTGATTGTTTATTACCAATGTTTTTGCCCCTGTCGGGGTTGCTCAAGGAACTTTCTACTATAAGAACGTAATGAGATTTCAAAAAACTTCAACGGTGAAAAATTTTTTTTTATTCTTTTTCGAATTGCAGCTGATAGAGAAGGTCGCCTTCTTCAGTGCCGAGGTCGGAACGCGACATAATCATAGTATTGTCGGTGATCCAGTTCACATTCCAACAAGCGCCGCTTGGCAAGAGGTCACTGCAGAGTTCGCCATCTCCACTGAGAGTCCAGGTGGAATTGTCCGTGGCGATAGTACCGTCCATCGCGTTGAAAGTAAGGGTGAGCGTACCGTCATTAAGGAAGGTGTAATACATGGAGCCGCCGCCATCTTCCGGAACATAGAGGTCGCTGCCCGCCAGGGAGCCGTTCTGGTCGATGTGACTCACCACCGAGCACACAAAGTGCCACGTGCCGACAATATCTCCTGAAACGGTTGCAGGCGGAGCGGAAGAGTAAGCCATACCGTTCCAGGTTCCGTTGCTGTATGTAACGACCACCGTGCGTCCCTCTTCCTCCATCTTTTTCATCCAGGCTTTCATCTCGTCGCGATTGGTGGTACTGAAGGTTTTGGCTGCTTTGGTGCCGTTTTTCTCTTTGTGTTGGTAATAGGTAGTTTGGTCCATATTGAAGAAGGTCACCGTTTGACCGTTTTGCGCTTGAGTGCAGAGCATATCCAGCAGGGCGTCCCATTCGCCTTCGGTTTCCAAGGTCTGTCGGTTTTCGGTTTGTCCCACCGTGTAAACAATGACGCGCTCAATGGGGTCGTTGTTCACTTCGCCGCCGTTCGGATCGTTGTTGTTGGGTTTGTCACATGCCGCGAAGGCGAGTGTCAATGCTGCCACTAATGCAGCGAATATCTGTCTCTTTTTCATATTTTGTGGTTTTATTTTCCTTGTTTCATATTATTCAGTTGATAATCCAAAAGGGCGTCGTATTGCGCTTCGGTATTAATGCGATAGAAGGCCACCGTCCGGCGTGCGTGCGAGGCCACCACGCGCAACACGGTGGTGCCGGTCCACTTCACGCGCTGTGCCGGGTTCTTGGGATCACCCAACCAGCTCACCACGCCATCGTCCCCTTTGATATTCAATTCTTTGGTCAGTTTCTGCCAAGCGGCCTCATTGTCGGCCACCACCAGCACCACATCCACCCGTTGGCTTTCGCTGAGCTTGAAACCGCTCACTTGCGCCACGTTGAGTTCCTGCCGCGAAGCATAGCGCTTATAGAGGTCGTTTTGCGCCATTGCTGCTATCGGGAGCAGCATCATCAATATAATTATCAGTCGTTTCATTCTTCCAATAGCATTTCTGCGGCCAAAGTGGCCCATTGCGCGTCGGGAGTGCCCACGCGATTACAATACACTTTTTCGTAGTTCCGGAACTGTCGCTGCTGGATGGTGAACACCGAGAAGGCCACCGTCACCACAATCAAGAGCGCAGCCACAATGCTGAGCGTGCGGCGCTGCTTCTGCCTCCAAACGGGGTATTCCGCAGCCAACCGCTGGCCATAGCCCTCAGCCTCAGCCCGTTGCCATAATACATCAAATTCGTTCTCTGTCATATATTCATCGATTTTCTTAATTTCTCTTTGATTCTCACCAACCTCACGCTCACATTCTTCTCCGTCATACCCACCTGGTCGGCTATCTCCTGATAGTTGAACCCCTGCAGCTGCAGCCTCACAATGGTGCGGTCGGGTTCTGTAAGCAGGGCAATTTGTTCGTGAAGTTCGCGCAAGAGACTGCGATCCTCGTCGACCAACTCATAGCCTTCGGGCAGCGCTTCGGTCTCCTTCACGCGCCTCAGACAGTCGATCACGGCGTTGCGCCCGATCTTCCAAATCAAAGCCGCTTGGGGCACTGCCGAGAGCGAAAGCAGCCGCTCATGGTCGCGCCACAACGCCACGGTAGCCTCCTGCAACAGGTCGTCAATCTCCAGTCCCCGCCTAGTGTAATGTCGGCAGAGCGAGAAGAGCAACCCCCGGTGACGGTGGAGCATAGCCTCAAATGGATCCTTTGGTCTCACAACTATAATAACGTAAGAAAGGATCAAAATACTACAACAGAATGAAAAAAAATTTTATGCGGGCGTACTGGGCGTATACGATACACCCCTGCATTTGGGGCATACGCCCTTCACAACATATTCCACATTATCGACCTCAAAGCCCTCCGGCAGGGTGACCTCAGGGAGGGGGATGTTGGTGAGGCAGACCGTGCGGTGGCAGATGCGACAGCTAAAGTGGATGTGGCGCACGTCGGAGAGGGGATCGTCGGCGTTTCGCTGACAGTATTTCTGTGAGCCGGACCCATCGTCGATTTCGTCCAGCAAGTGGTTGTCGCTGAAAAGGTTAAGCGTTCTGAAAAGGGTGGATTTATCGACCGTGGGAAGCGCCTCCTCCAAATCGGCCAGATTGAAGATGCCGGTGAACTCACGGTGGATGGTGCGCCAAATGAGGAGGCGCACTGCGGTGACGCGCACGCCGGCCTTTCTTAATGTTTGCTCTTCTGTCATATTGTGTTTCATTTTGTCTTTGTTTGTTGTAGAGACGGTGTGCACACCGTCTCTACGGCTCGTAGGGCGCGCATTGCGTTAAGGATTGCGAGAACCGTGACGCCCACATCGGCAAACACCGCCATCCACATCGTGGCGAGACCGAAGGCGGCGAGGAGGAGAACAGCGATTTTCACCCCGATGGCGAACCAGACGTTCTGGCGGGCAATGCGCAAGGTGCGGCGGGCGATGCGGATAGCGAGGGCCAGCTTGGAGGGGTTGTCGTCCATCAGCACCACATCGGCGGCTTCAATGGCCGCGTCGCTACCCAATCCGCCCATAGCGATGCCCACATCGGCGCGGGCCAACACGGGCGCATCGTTGATGCCATCTCCCACAAATGCGAGTTGGGAGTCAGGAGTCAGAAGTTCGTTGAGATAGGTTACTTTGTCGGTAGGCAACAGTTCGGCGTGGTATTCGTCGATGCCCAGCTTCTGGGCCACTTGGGCGGCTACCTCCTCACGGTCGCCGGTGAGCATCACCATGCGCTGCACGCCCAGCTGCTTCAACTCGGCAATGGCTGCCGCGCTGGTCTCTTTCACGCGGTCGTTAATCACAATGTGACCGGCATATTCGCCATCCACCGCCACGTGAATAATGGTACCTGTCAAGTGACAATCGTGCCACCGGGCACCCACACGCTCCATCATTTTGGCGTTGCCCACGCTCACCCTACGGCCTCCCACCAAAGCTTGCACCCCGTGGCCGGCCACCTCCTCCACCTCGGAGACTTCGCAGCCGTCGGTGGCCTCGTCGGGGAAGGCGTCTCTAAGAGCCGCCCCCACGGGATGGGTGGAGAAGTGCTCCACATGGGCGGCGAGGTGCAGCAGCTGCCGCTCGTCGAGCATTTCGGGATGTACCGCCTCCACGGCAAACTGCCCGTGGGTGAGGGTGCCAGTTTTGTCGAACACCACCGTGCCCACCTTCGACAGCACATCCATATAGTTGGCTCCCTTGATGAGGATGCCGTTGCGCGAAGCGCCGCCGATGCCGCCAAAGAAGGTGAGCGGCACGCTGATCACCAGCGCGCAGGGGCACGAAACCACCAGGAAGAGCAATGCCCTATAGAGCCACACGGGAAACGCCTCTGCAAAGCTGCCCGAAAACAACGGGGGCAACAGTGCCAGTGCCACCGCCGCGAGGACCACCACGGGGGTATATACCCGCGCAAAGCGGGTGATGAAGGTTTCGCTTTTCGACTTATGCTCGTTGGCGCTCTCCACCAGGTGGATGATCTTCGACACGGTGCTTTCGCCAAAACTCTTGGTGGTGCGCACCCGAATGAGACCCGACATATTCACGCAACCCGAAATCACCTCGTCGCCCACCCCAGCCTCGCGGGGCATGCTTTCGCCAGTAAGAGCCACAGTGTTGAGGGCGGTGGAGCCCTCGAGAATCACGCCGTCCAACGGCACCTTTTCTCCGGGACGAACCACAATGGTCTCCCCCACTCCCACCTCATCGGGGCTCATGGTCAACACTTCGCCGTTGCGTTCCACATTGGCCGTATCGGGTCTGATGTTCATAAGGTGCTGAATGCTGTCGCGACTCTTGCCCTCGGCGTAGCCCTCAAACAGCTCGCCAATCTGGAAAAAGAGCATCACAAACACCGCTTCGGGGAACTGCGTCTCCGCCCCCGGGAGGAAACCGATGCACAGCGCGCCGATGGTAGCCACGCTCATCAGGAAGTGCTCGTTGAAGGCGTCTCTGTGGGCCAATCCCTCGGCCGCCTCTTTCAGGGTGTCGAAACCGATGAAGAGATAGGGCACGAGATAGACCAGCAGCAGCTGCCAGGTGTTCAGCGCAGTGTGTTTCTCAATGATCACCGCCGCCACCAGCATGACAATGGTGATGAGGATTTTCACCAACTGCTCCTTTAACGAGTGCTCGTGATGGTGGTGCTCATGTTCATGATAATGTTCGTGACTATTGCCTTCGTGACAATGACCGTGGCAATGACTGTTGCCTCCTGTCTGTTGCCTCTTGCCTGTTGCCTCTTGCCTGATGCCTTCAAACTCTTCCATATCTTTTACCATTTTTATTCCAAATCAACGCACACCTTTCATGTGCTGAATTCGGTGGCAAAAGTACAGAATTATTTCCGCAACCGAGTTGCAAAGTTTCGGTTGCGGAAATCACATTGCCATTTCATCGCTCTTTGATGCAACGGATGCTGTAGCCTAAACCGTTGTAGGTCAGCGACTCCAAAACTTCATCACAATGGTGGCGAAGGAGGAACAGCGACTCGCCGACCGCACCGCCCACAAGTTGCGTGGACCAGAAGTAGGTCTCTGTCAACAGCCCTTCGAAGCGGTTTTTCTCGCCATTGAAAAAGCCTGCGGGCAGCGCCGAGAAACCAGTGCTATTGTGACCGCCGCCATCAATCCAGTAGTGCGGCGATTTCAGCGCCTCAGCCCCGTAAGCGTTCAGCCCTGCGTATTTATCGGGCGTGGGCAGATACCAACCATCGGGGCAAATACCCTGGATGTGACCATATCCGTTGTCGGAACTGTCGCGCACCGCCGCCTCAAATGTGTAATGCCGCCCGTAAGTCGCCACGTTCGCCATCGTGTCGGGATGTTTCCAGCTCGAATACTCGTACACATCGGGGATGTCGGTGCAATCGCTGTATTTCGTGGACTCCAAATTCCGCTGCGTCCAGCAGTCGCAGCCGATGCGCACGCTTTGGTAGATATTCCCTTCGCAATCAACAGCCTCCGGACATTGCAGAAAGGCGATGAACACCCGTTGCCGGCACTCCTTGCTGATGCCGCATATCGAATCCGTCACCGTCCAAGTGACGATGTTCTCACCTTCCGCAAAAAGCATCTCTTCAGGAAGGTTGTTGCTGACCCTAAACGACCACTCTTCCTCGTAAATCACATTAGGCGTCCCGAGACGCTCGGGATAGATCGCCATCACGCAATCACCGTAGGCTAATGTGTCGTAAATATCTGGCGGACAAGTGATGGCAAAATCCAACTCACAAGGTTTTACCGTAAGCACTACCGTCACGATACTATCGCAACCAACCGCATCAACAAGCGTATCGGACAATACATAAGTTCCAGACTCTGTAATGTCCGTAAAGATAATACACGCAGCAACAATCTGATTGTCAATAACATTGGTAATGGGTAATTCGTAAAGAATCGTGTCGCGCACCACTTCGTGAAGGTTCAAGTGCAGATACAACAAACTATCGCAAGCGTGAACGGACTGCATTCGTATAATGTAATCTTGGTTGGCACTAACCACCTCAACCACAACATCTTCTGAAGTGGAAACCACCGATACGACACCATCAAGAACCGTGACATTGACCCACTCATTCGGCTCGTAAGCCAAGGATTCTTCGGATTGATACAAGCAGTGGCTCAACGTGTCATATATCTCGTAAATCGGCAAAATGGTGAGGTCGAAGTAGGCAGTAGTATCCACCGAAACACCATCCACCTCCTTGCTGCCGTGATGCTCGTACCGTCCTGAAATCGTTCCGGGCAGAAACACCGTATCCAAAGGAGCGTAATACTGTTCTTCGGTCAGCGAACACCACGTTTCGGTATGGAATGTATGGTCTTGGACAGTCAAAATCAGCGTGATGGCGCTGTCGCAGCCGTGAATAGATTGCAGTGGCTTTCGGAAGAGGAACTCCCCCGGTTCGGAGATGTCTAGCTGAGTGAAAAGCGGATTCGCCTGCGAAGTATATGGCGTTGGGGTGACGAATACGGTCTCTCGTATTGTATCGCCATTATGGTTCGGATGCACCGTCACCGTACTGGTAAGTACAACAGTGTCAGCTTTGTAGATAACGTGTGCATCATAAGTTGAAGTTGATGCGGGACTTACCACTGTGTCGGCTTTTTGATGGGAATCGGCCCAAAAGGCCCGTGCAGTATCGTACCCGAAATTCCGAACTGGCCGAACATAATACTCGTTACGGACATCCTTTGGTAGTGTTCCCCCATTAGATTCCATAGCATAAAACCTGGTTGTTTCATTAGTGGCACTCCAATAGCCACGTCGGAGCATCACCAAGACGTCGCCACCGGAATTATCGAACACCTCATGCAAAAGGGGAATCAAACTGTAGATTTTTCTCAACTGGAGAATATCCGGAATATACCATCCATTAGCCACATCTACCGCTTCAGCCGCCGGAGAGTTGCCACTTTCATGCAACAACTGCGTGATTGTTGGCGCGACTTTAGTCCACGATGTGGTCGTCAGATTGGTATAGGCATTGGTTTGCGCCGCGAGGACATTCGAAGGGATATTACCTGTAGGCAACATGGCATAGGGCTGGGATAGATCATTGAGTGCGGCGACAGTTCCACAGCCCGGATGTTCAGAATCCAGCTCAAAGACGACTCCTTTTGTGCCATCACTAAACGTATAAACATCCCCTATTTTGTAAGTTTGCCCGCGAAGACTGCCCGCAAAGACCGTTGTCAGGAAGAAGCTGAGCAGAAAAAATGGTTTGTTAATGTTTCTTTTTGTCATTTTTGTAGCTATTAGGTTTTGTAATTAAAAAATCGTAATGGGCCTTGTCTTATTCGAATTATTGGTCAATATACTTCTGAAATCGAGAGAGATGAAGTTGGTACACCACACCTTATCGCTCCTCTGTATTGTAGAAGTCCAATAATTGTAAGATGAGATGGGATTGGTTTGGCCATCCTGATTGTTGAGTTTTCGCAAGGTTTTGTTGACCTCAAAGCTTTGACCATGAAGGAGGTTCATCTCTCCTACTGATGGCAAATACCAACCATGGTGAACCGTACCCATCGTACGTGTAAAAGGATCGTAGTAGTGGCAGAACATAACGGCGGGCACCTTTGTTGACAAATTTTGGGCATCGTACGACTCGGCCATCGCCACCAATTGTGCCGAATTTGTCCGACCGTCCATATCGAAAAGCGCATCCGGCAATTCTGTGTATATGTTGACGAACAAATCATCGAAAGGAAGTCCAAGCATTGTATGCGTCACCTCATTAAGACCGACAATCAACCCGTGAAGCCCCGTTTCGTCAGTGTGGAAAACCACCCCTTTGGCAATTTTCCCACTGGCAAGAAATGTGTCGGGATGCAATATTGAACCATCTGTGCAGAATACATCACCCACGTTTGCCTTCGCTGAGCTTAAACTTGGCAATTCCGGTGTAGTGACAGATATGGCGAGTTCCGCAGAATCCCCTTCACAAATTTCATAATCCCCTATTTGGACATCCAACAACGTCAAGTAAAGTTTGGACACACTATCACAACCATTTGGAAGTGAGTAATATATGCTGTATTCACCGCTTTGCGTGTAGAGCGAATCGCGCCAAAAGAAGCCACCTTCCCGCGATGGTATGGTTACCACCACAGTGTCGTGCTGCATCGGCGGATTCACGACAAATTCGAAGTGGACAATCGTATCGCAGCTTGTTGAATCCTGATTATGCAACGCTTTGTAGTAATAATAATGGCCAGCTTGACGCATCGCGAGGTTGAGCTCTTCGGCAGAAACAATTTCGGGAACAACACCGTATGGATCGTCATAACTCGCTGTCTGACTTTGACAAACTTCATCGCGCAAGACGATTTCGTTTTTCCGCCACACATCAGCGACGGCAATTCCCGGGGCACTCTCCACCCAAGCTTCCCAACCCGCAGCAATGGAAAGAGAGCTTTGGAAGTAGAGCGTGAGAGCGTTCCCCTCGGACATTACCGTTCCCGGATTCAGACTACCACCCGTGAGATCATACAACAGCGAGTCTTCATTAGCTTCATTGCCGGTAAAAATCATCAAATGCGAAGAATTGCTAAGACTTAACTCTTTGAAAGTAATGCTAATCCGTGTGCTGTCATGGCTTTGAAAACGATGCGCGACACGCTCAAACGGGGAGTGTGGATCGTTACCGCCAGAGTCGTAGAAGCGATAGACACGTCCGCATTGCAAAGTAGTAGTGCCTTCATGCATCAGCAAGGTGTCAGTTGACAATCCATTGGTGCTGGGACAAAGCCCCTCTTCCTCCAAACTAGCGAAGAGCAGCGTACGATTGAAAATTCCGAGAGTGTCGTAGTAAGAGTGGCTGAGAGATTCTATAATTGTATCCGATTTCAACAGTCGATTCTGGTCATAATCACCATACCATCGTATGATATAAGGTGTTGATATCGTTGACTTTGCAGTAAGGTGGGCGTCGCCGCCAAAACAGACCGTATCATAGCTGGTCAGGAGGCGGCAGGCAACAGAAAGGTCACTCCTCAGAGTGATGTACAGCGTGTCTTCAGGGTCGGCAAGAAGGTAGTCACATCGCCCATCATCCAAACCGATCGGATAAATCTTGGCAGGGCTTTTGGTTTGATAAAGATCTGTAACAGTCGCTCCGTTTGCGGCGGTATAATGCCGGATTTCGGTGCCTTCATGGTTAGAATATGCTATGGAAAAGCTAATGAAATCGGCATTTGCAGGACTTGATGGGGTAAAACGCACCTCAAAAGGTTCCCATGGGCAGACAACGGTGTCCGGAGCTAACGTGATATGAGGTGACTCCTGAACTGTCAAGAAAATGCTGTCGGAAATCACATCGTCACAGTCACTGTTTAAGATTCTGACGCGATACCACCCATCTCCGTTCCCTCGTGGAATGAAAACGTATGGGTCCGACGTAGAGGCGCTAAAACCACCCGGTCCCGACCATTCATATTGCAGGATGTTCCCGATGCTCAAGGCATGCACCTGTATCGTGTCACCTTCGCAACTTGTATTCATTTTCAAACCATTGTCAAACCACACCTTCTTCATGTTCGCCAATGTTGTGGGTGGAATATTTATATGAAAATAGGCCGAACAAGAATCTTGAATGAGGCAAGACAACATCTGATCGCTCCTCATTGGAACATGGGCAAAATCGCCTGTGTTATTGATTCCCAAAGTATCACCTTCTTTATCCCTCTGACTATAAAGTATATATGTATACGGAGCCGAACCATTTTTACCCCGCACATAGACATGACCGGACGTCGAAGACGAGTCACAAAGTATCGCTTTGGCAAACTCAAATTCCACATGTCCAATACCCAAATCAAGCGTGTCATAGTAGTATACGTCACCGCAAAACCAAGTCGCCGGCACAATGGGATAAATCTGAATGACGTAACGTCCTTGTTGGGGAAAAATAAACGGTGTAGTGGCATTCCCTTCTTTGTTGAGCATCTCTTTGGAAGGTGCAGCAACGACCTTCATCCTCATGGAATAGCTTTCGTATGCTGTATCCAATGGCAATCCGGTCTCCAACGAGGTATTGAATCTTGTGTTCAGAATAGAACCGCCATTGTACGAGACAATAATATTGGAACAGGTTTCAGTGATAGTAGGTGTCGGACGCACTGTCAGCCGGTGACTGTAAATGTCTGGGAACGCAATGTTCTTACTAACTATCTGTGTGTCACATCCCGATACAATTTCAAAGGTGTAAGGTCCAGAGGCCAGGCAATAATCCCTCAATACGATGGAATGCCCTTTGAAATGACCGATAATCTGAGCGCCATTCTCAACACTATGTTTGTGGACTTCCCAACTCTGTGAATGCGCATGATATGTGGCCTCGAAATTATACCGTCCTCCATAGGGACTCTTGATCAATCGAACCACTGTACTGTCATAATTGACAAACGGGTGGTTTTCGGTGGAAATCTCCACTTCTTGTAATTTGTTGCAACAGTGGTCGTTCTCGTCTTCGTATGAAATCTCCCAATCGAGCCGGAACTGGCTGACACAGTGAGGATATGAAAGCGTGTCGAACGTAGAGTAGAGCAGACACCCCAATCCATCTATCAGTTTTCGCTCAACGGGAACAACAACAGTGTCGGAATTGTTACCATATATCGCTATCACTTCCTCATAACGTAAATAGCTGAAAGTCACAATATCGGGAACGGTATCCATTTTGATCACCGCCCCGCTTCGGGTATCTGTATAGACCCATGTCAGCGGATGAGTATAATGATAACGGTAGTATTCGTGATCATTGTACCGAGTCACCCATAAAGTGTCGTATGCCGGTGAATAATTCTGACTGTGATAACGAATTCTGTAATAATCTCTGTGCCAAGGAATTGAAATATCACATGGATTTTCCGAATCCACCGAATGACTGTCCATGATATTTGCACTATCCTTCTCAAAAAACAATTCATTCGGCTTGTGAATCTGAAAAGAAAATTGACGAATAATGGTGTCGCAACAGGTACTTTTATACTCAACGGTGATATTCCTGTCCCAAAGTTCACAATATCGGCCAATCGATTGTAGAGTATCGTTAACGATAAGGGCTATGTTGTCGTAATAATTGTTAATGGCCCGCCATTCGCTTGTTGTCGCCCCATCATAGACAAAACGATAACGAGCATATTTTTCCATTAGTTCTTTGAAGATGACAGGCCTTTTGTCGAAATTAACCTGAATTCTCACCACATTGCTATCTTGAAGATTAGCAGATGCGGCAAACACATTGATATGTGTCGGAGTCGGCATTTGAGTGACTTGCACCGACTCCTCAATTCGCGGAAGACCGTAACCGCAACCATCCTCCAAATAAAAATCCCATAGTCCAACGCCCAGACTGTCAATGGTGTAGTAATCTTTGTAATTATAAGCAGACGGAAATGTACCATTGTATTGCCTTTCAAAGAACGTCGCTGTTCGTAAAGTATCCCCTGTGTCATGATTCAACACCGTCACCCTGTATGGGAACCGTCCCTTTTCAATTTGCATCTGAACACGCCCTGTGTTGATACAGCTCAACGACGGCCAACTGCCAGGTTTCATTTGACTCTGATTTATGTCTGCCGGTCCTAAACTATGCGCCTCAGGTTTTTGGTAGGTGGTATTGACAACAAGTACGGTGTGCGTGTCCACCCTGACATATCCACCCTTACCGTCATCCTGCAACCCTTCCACCCCAATGGTGTAGGTGCCATTATTGAGCGTCAGAGTATCATAACCACCTGTGTAATACCAACCTGAATAGTGAATTGTATCCGCCAAATCAGACTGGTAATAGGCACGCACCATGGATAACCCGTCAGGAAGTGAATCCAACACTTCCCCATTGAGGTCTGTCAAAGCATAAGAGACCTTGCCGTTGTTGTAACAGTATGCGTCTGTCACAATGAATTTCACTCGGAAAACATGCTGTTGAGCCTGCACTTTGGTTGCACATACGGCTAACATCATCATCAAAATAAATAGTAGTACTTTCTTCATATTAAAAAATTATGTACGGAATATATATGTATTTGAATTTGATTATACTTTAATCATACAATTACAAAACAGAACTTTCAAATTTTTGTAAAAACAAAGTATTCATAAATGTTATAGATTTTATTTTTACGATTAATTGTTAATTTTATTCATCGGTTATAGTAAAATATTACGGCGCAAAAATAATTATTTTTTCAATATATCCATCAAAATTTTAAAATTATTTTACGTAATATTTCTTAACAATTAACTGTAAATTTTAAGAATGCGTGTTATGAAAGGTTTCTGTCAGATTATGACAGAACAAATACCCTAACGCCGCCTTTTCCAAATCAAAAAGCAGTGTTTAAATGAAAGAGTAAAGAATATTTGCCCTAAAGAGCAAAATATAAAAACGGATGAACGTTGAGAAAAAAGAGACTTAAAGTGTGATCACACTGCCCCTCATGTTCTTCGGGGAGCCCGATTTAGTTCGATATTCGATAACATAGTTGTATACATTGCCATGAAACACGCTGCCATCCACCTCGCCATTCCAGCGGAAATGCTTATCCGTTGAAGTGAAGACCAATACGCCCCAACGGTTATAGACATAGACATGGAAGGAGTAGTCGCTGACATGATTCAGGAACTTTTCGGAGAGGCCAAAATCGTCGTTGAGACCGTCGCCATCGGGAGTGAAGGCATTGGGCAGGGCAAGGGAGTAGATGTCGGGACAGGGAGCAAGGGTGAATTGGGCGGTGGCACTACAGTCTCCTTCGCTGGCCGTAACGGAATAAACACCCGATTCGAAAACGGTGATAACCGGATCGGTTGCGCCGGTGCTCCACACGTAGTTGCTCATTTCGGACTCCACCTCCAATTGAGCGCTGCCTTGGTCGCAGAAGTCGAGCGTGTTCGACACAATGGCGATCGACAAGTCGAGGAAGGTGAGGTGCAGGGTCGCCACACTGTCGCAACCGGCGGCATTGGTCAGATAAACCGTGTAGTCGCCCGACTGCGTGTAGGTTTCGCCATTCCATGTGTAGCTTTCGCAAACCACCACCGAGGTGTCGCTGGCGGTAGCATGGTTCACTGTCAGGTGCAAGGTAATCACACTGTCACACCCTGCCGAATTGGTCTTAATGGTCGTATAATCGCCGGAAACGGTGTAGGTTTCCCCTTCCCAGGTGAAGCTCTCGCATGCCGTTGCCGAAGTGTCGCTGGCCGTAGCGTGGTTGACGGTGAGGTGTAAGGTCGCCACTGAATCACATCCGGCAATATTGGTCGTAATTGTCGTGTAGTCACCAGATTGCATGTATGTTTCTCCATGCCATGTAAAGCTTTCGCATGCAACTGCGATAGTATCGCCAGCGGTGGGCTGATTGATCGTCAGATGGAGAGTGACTGCCGAATCACAACCCGCAGCGGAGGTAAAATGGCGAATATAATCGCCCGAGGCGGAGTAAACCTCGCCCGCCCAACTATATGGCTCACAGGCGTTTATTGAAAACGATGTGGCAATATTGTGGTGGATGGTAAGATGCAGAATCGCTATCGAGTCGCATCCGAAAACAGAAATGAAGGTTTTCTGGTAATAGCCTGATTGTGTGTAGGTTGAGTCGTTCCAAACATACGATTCGCAAGCCGATGCGGTCTCCTCCGTCGTCACAACCGAGTGAACCGTCAAATGGAGGGTATCCACGCTGGCACAGCCGCTCTGGTTGTCGTATGAATAGAGATAAGTACCTGATTGGGTATAGGTTGAGCCATGCCACTGATACGATCCACAGGCGGTGTCGTACTCCACATTGTGCGTTGCGTGATTTATCGTAAGATGCAGCGTAACGATAGAGTCACATCCCGTAGAAGCGGTGAAGGTCCTGATATAGTCGCCAGAGTTGGTGTAAACGCTATCGCTCCAAACGTAGCTTTCGCATCCTTGAGCCGAGAACTGGTAGAAGGCGGTGTCGTGGATAGTGAGGTGCAAGGTCACCAAACTATCGCAGCCCGCCGCATTGGTCGTCAAGAAAGTATAATCACCTGACTGCGTGTAGGTTTCTCCATGCCACGTAAAGTTCTGGCAAGCGGAGGCGATGGTGTCGCCAGTGGTGGGCAGATTAATGGTGAGGTGTAAAGTCACCACACTGTCGCAACCTGCCGCGTTGGTCTTAAGGGTTGAATAATCACCCGAAACGGTGTAAGTCTCCCCTTCCCACGTGAAACTCTCGCAGGCGGAGGCGACGGTGTCGCTGGCGGTAGGCTGGTTAATGGTGAGATGCAAGGTCACCACGCTATCGCAACCTTCCGCATTGGTTTTAATGGTCGAATAATCCCCAGAAACGGTATGGGTTTCCCCTTCCCAGGTAAAACTTTCGCAAGCCACAGCCACGGTGTCGCCCGTGGTGGGCTGGTTAATAGTCAGATGGAGGGTTACCACGCTATCGCAACCCTCCGCGTTGGTTGTAGTGGTCGTATAATCACCTGATACGGTGTAGGTTTCCCCCTCCCAGGTAAAGGTTTCGCAAGCCACAGCCATCGTGTCGCCCGTGGTGGGCTGGTTAATGGTCAGGTGCAAAACCACCATACTGTCACATCCCGCAGCGTTAGTCGTGTAGGAGATATAATCGCCCGACTGCGCGTAGGTTATTCCATGCCAGTTGAAGCTCTCGCAAGCAACTACAGTCGTGTCTCCAGCTGTGGGTTGATTAATGGTCAGATGGAGGGTCACCATACTGTCACAACCCGCGATATTGGTCGTCAGGAACAGATAATCGCCCGTCTGTGTATAAGTTTCCCCTTTCCATATAAAGCTTTCGCAGGCCACTGCCGAAGTATCGCTGGCGGTGCCGTGGTTTATGATCAGATGCAAGGTCACCAAGCTATCGCACCCCGCCACATTGGTGATATAGGAGGTATAGTCGCCCGACTGTGTATAGGTTTCCCCGTGCCAGGTGAAGCTCTCGCAGACCACTGCCATGGTGTCGCCAGTGGTGGGTTGATTAATGGTCAGATGGAGGGTCACCAAACTATCGCAACCTGCCGCACTGGTCTTAACGGTCGTATAATCTCCTGAAACAGTGTAAGTTTCTCCTTCCCATGTAAAGCTTTCACAAGCCACCGCTGTGGTGTCGCCAGTGGTGGGTTCGTTTACGGTCACGTGCAGGTAAACCGTGCTGTCGCAGCCAAACACAGTGGTGTCGGAGAAGCTATATGTAGTGTCGGTAACATGAGTGGCGAAAATCTCGAAACCATTTTCGATATAAGCATCTCCAATACAGAGGTTTACAGAAGGTAGGTAGGTCACCTCCGGCTGATGAACCGTGAGCAACAACACCACCGTTCGAGGACAGCTGTTGGCGAAGCCCACGAGGTTCATATACGACCCCGTTTCCGTGCATGAGAGTCCATAGAAGTAGAACGTGTCTCCAGCGCAAATATCCCTGTATATGGTATCGCGAATTTCGGGTTCAACAATGAGATGCAACGTGATTATACTATCGCAACCATATTCGGAAGTAGAAAAATATGCCGTATCCCAGTACTCGCCTGTGGCGTTATATATCTGACCATTAAAGTGATAGCTGTATCCGTAACAGATGGAGGTGTCTATGGTGGTTTGGTAAGTCGGAGCGACGGAGAGATGCATGGTGATGATACTGTCGGCACCCGATGAGGCTGGAATAATGATGGTAGAATCCCCTGGTTCCACAAATTCCACACTATTCCAAACAATCGGCAACTCGTTTTCACAGACAACGGTGTCCAAATTCACCGTCACATTGTCGTTCACGGTAAGAATCAGGGTTATCGTGCTGTCACAGCCAAAACTGTTCAGAACATGCTGGATGTAGGTACCCGCCGAATCATATTCAATATCATTTAGCGTGTAGGGTAATGAATTCTGGTTTATGGTCGGCGTAAGAACGGTATCGGTGGGAGCATGAACGGTAAGTTGGAGTACAGTGATGCTGTCGCATCCGTAAATATTTGTATCATAATTCGTTATCAGATATTCACCAGCAGTGGTAATGGTCGTGTCGAAGCCATGATCTTCGTAGGTGTCGCCTTCACAAATCGAATCCGCAAAAGTGATGTAATGAGCGGGAAGCAATATAATATATTGTATCTGTGAGGTGCTCTGACAAAGATCCGAAACGGTCCAAGTTCTGACAATCGTGTCGTTTTGCGTCGTATCGGAGAAAGCCACCGTTAACAGATCCGCAGACAAACAGTTGTCGTTCAAGTTGTTAATATATCCAGTGATCAAGGTATCCGCATCGAAAGAGCCGTCAACAGACCGGCAAATGCTGGTATGATTCGGAGCGTTGAACGTGGGCGCTGTCGTGTCCGCGATAAAGAATGTGCAGGACCAGTCGTGGACATTCTGGGCGCAGTCTTCGTAGCGCCAGGTGTAGGTGACGTGTCCGGAGCAGCCATTGAAGAGGCTGTCGACAGTCTGTTCCAGCGGCGTGATGACGGTTTGGCAAGCGTTGACGACCGCCGGCGGGTTCGGTTTGCTCACTTCGCTGATGCACTGCACGTGAACGATGCTGTCGGTCGGAACGGTGAAATCCTCTGGAACCACGTGGTAGGTGTATGTCCAGGTGTAGGTGCTGTCGTTAACGATGTAGGTGTAGTGGAGCACCGAGTCGCCGCAACCGTCTGCCAGCGTGGTTGATGCATGGTCGAATATAATCGGGATGCTCTCTCCGCAATTGGTGATCTCCGGTATCTGCGGAGCCACAACCTCTGAAACGCAATGCACGACAGCGGTCCCGTCATCCGCCGGGGTGAACTCGCCCGGAACAATCTGGTAAGTGAAAGTCCAGACGGAGTCGTGACCGGCGCAGTCGCTGTAGATGTAGGAGAAGACCACGCTGCCTGTGCCATCGGGGTTGAGCGACGCGGTACTGTCCACGTAAACAGGTGCGATCTCATTGCCGCAGATGTCGCTGATATTCTGCGTCTCGGGCGCGTGTACATCCGCGAGGCAGGAGACCGTGGCCGTGCCGTCGGCGGGCACGCCTTCAATAGTTTCCGGCAGTTGGATATGGTAGGTAAACGTCCAGCCGCGACTGTTCCCAGCGCAGTCGGTGTAGGTGTAGGTGTACACGATGTCGCCCTCGCAGCCGTTGAAGTTCGACGCGTCCGTCTCGGGTCCGGCGGGTGTGATCGGATTGCCGCAGGCATCGGTGACTTCGGGAGGCGTGATAGTCTCTATGATTGCAGACTCCACACAGCTCACCACCGCGCTTCCGTCAGCTTCCGCGATGGCGAAGTCCTCGGGCACGATGTGGTAGGTGTACGTCCACGTGTAATCCGTGCCGTTAACCGTGTACTGGTAGGTGTAGACGTAGTCGCCGCAACTTCCGTTGTCCACGAACGAGGAGTCTGAGAGCACGAACGCCACAGGCGCATCGCAGACCGTCACCTCCGGAGTCTGCGGCTCTACCGCCGCATCGAGGCAGTGTATGACGTCGTCGGCATCCGCAACAGGCACGAACGGCTCCGGCTCGACGGTGTAGACGAACTGCCACGGGTAAGTGTTGCCCATGCAGTCGGTGTAGGTATAGCCGTAGGTAACGGTCCCTGTTCCGTTGGATGACATGTCGGTTACGGGGTTTCCGGCATTCGCCACCGGAAGCACCTCCCTGCCGCAGGCGTCGGTGAGCGTTCCGGGCTCGGGTTCTGTTGCCTCGCCGGGACACTGAATTATCGCGGTGTCGGGCTCAGGGACATCAAGCTCCGGCAATACGATGTGGTAGGTGTAGATCCAGTCGTGGCTGTGTCCCGCGCAGTCCGTGAAGGTGTATGTATATTGCACCGCCCCTTCGCAGCCGGTCATGAACGTGTCGATGACAGGCTCCCCGTGGTTGATCACCGCGCCGCAACCGTTGATGACAACGGGAATCTGGCCGGTCGGGGCCGCCGCTTCTTCCAGACAACTAATGGTGGAATGGCCGTTTTCGGTTGCAATCTCAAAGTCCTCCGGTTCAACAATA
>JAGBPE010000144.1 GCA_017633495.1 Bacteroidales bacterium
AGCGGAACGGCCACCACTCCGCTGAAGAGGCAGGCGAGCAGTGCGGCACAGGCGGTGAGGTCGGTCTTCATGACGATGCCCGTACGTGGGATGCTCAGGGCATCCAATTCGTTCATGATCGGGGCGATGCGCTGCGCGAACTGGGCATAGGAATAGACCTGGTCACCGATTCGTGCCACGGTCAGGTCGGGATTTTGCATTGTTACCCTGATATAGGGCTCTATGATGTTGGTGTATAACATATATTCACAAAAAAGTTGCGCAAAAATACATTTTTTTTGTATTTTCGCGGCCGTTTTAAACAGTACCTATTTTAATTGTAAATGGTTAAAAAACAGAGATGGTTTTTAGGGCTTGTTATGGCTTTGCTGCTCACGGCTTGTCAGCAAGAGATTGACCTCAATCTGCCTGATTACCAGTCGAAACTGGTGATCGAGGGTACTATTGAAACAGGTTCGCCCGCCATCGTGATGCTTTCGAAAAGCATCCCCTATTTCTCCGAAATCGATATTGAAACGTTGATGAGCCAGGTGCTGGTGAATGGCACTCAGGCGCGCGTTTTCGTGACATCCGAGACCGGGGAAACCGAAGAACTGAAGTGGACCCTCTCGCCCGATGCGCCCTACTATGTGGCCTTCATGGGCAGTCAAGTGATTGGCAAGGAGCAGACCCATTACACCCTGCGGGTTGAGTATGACGGCAAGGTCTACACCGCCCAGACCTACATTCCCAAGACCTTCGATTTGGACTCTATCGGCTTCGCGCAGACGATGGAACTGATGGCCGACACCATGGCCTCCATCCGTGTGCTGATGACCGACCAGGCGGCTGAGGAAAACTACTACGCTTTCTCCTGCAAGGTGAAATGCCCTAAGCTGCAGGATCGCCTGTGGGTGTGCAGCGTGCCGGTGGCGTTCGACGATCTCACCTTCAATGGACTGCAGTTCAACTACGAGGTCTCCCGATACGGCTACTCGTGGCTGATGGCCGGTATGTTGAGCGAGGAGGATCAGGAGAACTTCCGCCGCGTGACCTTCCGTCCGGGCGACACTGTCTATGTGAAACATTCCCAAGTGGATTACCATACCTACAAATACTTGACTTCCGCAGGTTCGGAGGCCGCCATGGGCAGTAACCCGTTTGTGGCGTCTACAACCCCTGTCTCCAATTTCGACAGCGATGAGGTGTTGGGACATTGGAGCGGGTTCGCCTCCAAGGTGGATACGCTCGTTTGGTGGTATGATAACTATTGGGAGGAGTTTGGAAGTAATTAGTTAGCAGTTAGCAGTTAGCAGTTTAGGGTTATAGTAAGTTTATATCTGAATTATATGATTTTTGTTAAGATTTACCGGTTTTTTACGAAGCATAAGTTCTTGTTGTATGCACTTATGGTGGTGAGTAGTGTCATTTTCGCTGTTTTTGCGGCGAAGGCGCATTTTGAGGAGGATTTGATGAAGCTGTTGCCGAAGTCTGACAAATCGGAAAGCGGTTTGGTGTTCGGCAATGTGAAGGTGAAAGACAAACTCTTCATGCAGATGACGGGTGCGGCCCCCGAGGTGATGGTCGGCTATGTGGACGAGCTTATGGACTCCATCCTCGCCAACGACGAGGGCATCGCCAACACGCTCTACCGTTTGGAACCCGACATGGCGCTCAATGCGCTCGACTACGCCATGATGCACGTGCCTTCTTTCGTGGACACGACGATGTACGCCCGTTTCGACTCCGCCATTGCGCACGCCGACGAGACGATGGCGCGCAACTACGAGATGATCATGAACGACGAAACCGGAATGGCCTCCGAGCTGGTCTCCACCGACCCGCTGGCTCTGCGCGAGTGCTTGATGCCCGACATCTCCGGCGGCATGGGCTTCACCCTCATCGACGGCCACCTCTTCTGCGCCGACAGCACGGTGGCGCTGATGTTCATCTCCCCTGATTTCCAGACTTTTAATTCGCAAGCCAGCCATAAACTCGTCAGCCATCTCAACCATTGTGTGGAGCAGTTCCGTCAGACGCATCCCGACGTGGAGGTGTTGATGCACGGTGGTGCGGTGGAGTCGGTGGGCAACGCCAGCACGATGAAACGCGACATCGGCATCACCATCGGTATCTCTTTGGTGCTGATTCTGCTCTATTTGTGCCTCAGTTTCAAGAGCTACAACATCATTTGGCAGAATGTGTTGCCGATTATTTACGGCACCATCTTCGCGTTGGCCTGCATGTATTGGATCAAGGGCGGCATGTCGCTGATGGCGCTGGGCGTTGGCTCCGTGATTTTGGGTGTTGCACTTAGTTACTGTTTGCATGTGATTGTGCATCAGCGTTTTGTGGGAGACGTGGAGCAAATGCTGGCCGACGAGGCCATCCCCGTCTGTCTCGGCTGCCTCACTACCATCGGTGCCTTCCTCGGTCTGCTGTTCACCGAAAGCGAGCTGCTGAAGGATTTTGGACTCTTCGCCACCTTTGCGCTCATCGGCAGCACCTTCTTCGCACTGGTCTTTTTGCCCCATTTCCTGAATGTGAAGGATGCCAAACACAGCAAGAAGGCCTTCAAGATTATCGACAAGATCAACAACTATCCCTACGACCGCAACCCGTTCATTATCATAGCATTGTGCATCTTTATTGTAATCGGCTTCATCTTCTCCGGCAAGGTGCAGTTCGACAATGATTTGAAGAACATCGGCTATGAGAGCGATGAATTGCACAAGTCGCAGAAGCTGTATGCCGAGAAAAACGACCACGGCGGCGTGCAGAAGTATTACGCCGTCACTGCGGATGATTTGGACCAGGCGCTGGATGCCAACAAGGCGCTCTCCGCCACGATGGACTCGTTGCGCAAGGCGGGCGATCTCTTCACTTACACGCCGGTGGTGTCAATCCTGTTCCAGTCGCAGGAGGAGCAGGAACGCCGCAATGCCGCTTGGCAGCGTTATTGGACCCCCGAGAAGGTGTCGAAGGCAATGGCTGCCGTGAAGTCCGCTGCGGTGAAAAACGAGCTTGCGTCCGACATTTTCGTCCCCTTCCAGGCGATGGTGGAGGCGGAATACGAACCCGGCAACCTCTACGAATCGGGCGTAGTGCCCGACGGGCTGCTTTGCAACTTCATCGAGGAGACCGACGGCAAGTACTTGATTCTCAACGCTGCGCAGATGTCGACGGAGAAAGAGGCTGAGGTCAGCGACAGAATTGCCGCGATGCCCCACGCGGTGGTGGTGGATCCGTTGTACTACACCGGCGGTATGATTTCCCTGATTCACAAAGACTTCAATATGGCGTTGCTCATCTCCTCCATCTTTGTGTTTGTGGTGCTGCTGCTCTCGTTCAGAGATATTCTGATTTCGCTTCTGGCCTTTATGCCGATGTTCCTGAGCTGGTATGTGGTACAGGGCTGGATGGCGATTCTAGGGCTGAAGTTCAATATGATCAACATTGTGATTTCCACCTTCATCTTCGGTATCGGGGTGGACTACAGCATCTTCGTCATGAAGGGGCTCATTGAGGGACAGCGTCAGGAGGGCAGCAAGCTGCTGGAATACCACAAGGTAGCCATTTTCTTCTCCGCCCTGGTGTTGATCATCGTGATGGGCGCGATGCTGTTCGCCAAACACCCCACCATCGTCTCCATCGGCGAGTGCGCGTTAATCGGTATGGTCTCCACCATCCTGATTACCTACACGTTGCAGCCGCTCATTTTCCGTTGGCTGATGAAGATTCCGTTTATGAAGCGGAGAGTGGAAAAATAAAAATTTTACTTTTGCCGCCTTTTCAAGTCAAGACAAAAATTTTATCGAAAAATGAAGAAAATACTGACCATTGTCATCGCAATGTTGGCCTTTGCTGCTTCTGCGCAGAAGGTGGAGGCCCGTTTCACCGAATCCAAATTCATCAAGGCCACTGGCAAGACGATTGAGGCGGAGGGCACGCTCAAGCTCTATTCCGCCGATAAGATGGATATGACTTACACCAAGCCTGCCGGCGACTATTTCAAGATTGACGGCAAGACCATGAGCATGAATCTCAGGGGCAAGAAATCGGTGGTGGACACTGAGAAGAACGCCG
>JAGBPE010000145.1 GCA_017633495.1 Bacteroidales bacterium
ACAGCCCAAACCACCAACGTGGGTATCGAGGAGTACTTGCTCAACAGCATCAGTTTGTTCCCGAACCCGGCCAACGACGTTATCAATGTACAATGTACAATGAACAATGTACAGGTGACGGCATTGGAAGTGTTTGATGTTTATGGTAAATTGATCAACACCGTGAATGTGATTGACAATCCGACTCAAATCAACGTCTCCAACCTGGCAAGCGGCATGTATTTCGTGCGCGTGACCACGGAGGAGGGTACGGTTACGAAATCGTTTGTCAAAAAATAATCGATACCCCGACCTGTAGAGACGGTGTGCACACCGTCTCTACAATACTGAAAAACCAAGGTCGTCCGAATTCGGGCGACCTTGTTTCATTCCACCATTAACCTCTAACCTCTAAACCTTAAACTCTCAACCTTAAACCTTAAACAGCTGTTCCAAAAATGGCGACGGCCCATTTTATTGCCAAATCAAACCTCACCTTCTCCACAAGAGAGAGGTTCTACATTCGGTTAAAAAAAAGTTGATAAAAAATAAAAAAAATCGCCCGCGGTATTGAAAGAAAATTATATCTTTGCGATGTGCTAAAAAAGTGATTTGTTTGTAAAACCATTATCATATAATAATTATGAAAAAGTTAACCGCTATATTGTTCAGTATCATCCTCTTCATCCCGACTGTCTTCGGACAAACAATTCTGTATGAGGGATTTGAAAACAATTCCATGCCCCCCACAGGATGGACTGCGACATCGGTTTGCGCTTCATCAAACTGGTATGGATGGGAGAGAACATCCCCTGGGTATGCAGGCAATTATTCAGCCTACGTGGACTATTCTCCGTACGGGGTCCCGCATTCCAGCTATTTGATCACGCCTCAGCTGTCGATTAGCGGTCACAAGTTACTCTCTTTCTGGTTTGCGGTAAGCTATCCGGAGTTCTCTTCCACCACCTCTTTCACATTGGAAGTCTCCACAACAGGAACAGCTTCGCAGGATTTCACCGTTCTTCAAACGATAACATTCCCTACGAACTACGACTTCGTCAACGTCACATACGACTTACAGGCATACAGCGGGCAAAACATATATCTCGCCTTCCATGTTGAAGACGAATACGGCACCGGCGTCTATATCGACGAAGTGAGTGTCTACGAGATGCCTGAATGCATGATGCCCGACAGCTTATTCCTGGTAAGCACGGATTACTATAGCGCAGACATCTCTTGGACGGAGGTCAACAACGCCAGCGGTTACACGATCCGATATGTACCCGAAGGTTCCAACTGGAACAGCGCCATTGAAACCACATCAAGCACAAACTCCGTCACTCTTAATGGACTTTTGCCCGCCACCTACTACCTAGTTCAAGTAAAATCGAATTGCGGAAACACTGGGTCGAGCAGCTGGTCCAACACTTTGCTTTTCAGCACACTTTGTGAATCCATCACGCTTAACCATGGCGAGGATTGGACAGAGGATTTCGAAAGCATCTCAGGCAGCGGCAGCACT
Organism: Bacteroidales bacterium; assembly: GCA_017633495.1. GTDB lineage: Bacteria > Bacteroidota > Bacteroidia > Bacteroidales > WCHB1-69 > F23-D06. Next base: position 1,505 of record JAGBPE010000145.1, read on the forward strand.
GCTTTGAGCAGTTGTTGGTCAACTCCTGTAATCTCTTCCTACCAAGCCCCTTACGTCTTATGCGGTTTGCCCATTGCAAGCCACTCTGGCTCCAACTCTCTGGAGCTGAGAGGAAACAACGGCGAGAGCAATCTTTTGGTATTCCCGGTCTTCACGAATGACCTCAACACCTTGAAACTGAAATTTTTCGCCAACACAACAGCTGCATCCTCCGCAACAGCGGGCACTGTGGAAATCGGTTACATCACAAACACCGAAGACCCCACCACCTTCACTGTCATAGAGACAGTCACGCCTAAGGCCGAAAGTTACAACAGAGCCCAATCCGTTCCATACGGTCCTTACTATTTTGTCGGCATTAATGACACCGGCAGAATTGCCATCCGTTTCTCCTCAAATGCATTCAGTACCACCTGGAATTTGGACGACATCGCTGTCGGCGCACTTTCAGACTGTGCCGAGCCCATTCAACTGCAATCCACGAACATCACCTCCACCTCTGTGGATCTCAGCTGGATTCATACGGACGGTTATCTTTACGAAGTTTTGTTGTGGGAAAGCGGCACACAGGACACCGCCTATTTCACTGGCGTCTCTTTAGACAACGGTCCTTACCATATCGACAACCTTGAACCGTCCACAGCCTATACTTGGTTTGCACGTACCATTTGTGGCAACACTTACGCAACATCGGAAATCCACGGACATTTCACCACGCCTAACGTCACTTTGCAGCTGCCTTATATATGTGATTTTGAGGACACTTCCTACGATTATGAGGAGTTCACCTTCTCAGGATACGGCACCAACCAATGGCATATCGGCGCCGCCACTTCCGCTCCCTCTACCGACGGTTCCCCCTCTTCACGCTCATTGTACATTTCTGACAACCAAGGAATCAGCAACAATTACAGTGGCAATTCCTACTCATACGCTTACGCCAGCATCTTCTTGAACTTCCCCAACATCGCAATGGAATACCACCTCGAATTCGACCTCAAGGGCGTGGGCGAATGCGGTTGGGACGACATTTCCGTCTATTTGATGGACGGCAACGCCACAATCCCCAACTCCGGCACACCCAATGGCGTCGCATTAGTCACCCAAGGATGCGGCTTGACCTCCTGGACTCACTACAATATAATCCTGCCCGATGTGACCGGCACCTCCAAAAAAATCGTCTTTTACTGGCGTAACGACAACTACATCTTCGGCAATCCGCCAGCCGCTATCGACAATATCACCATTAGCGGAAACTCCTGTGCAAGACCCTCTCATTTGACGGCAAGCAATATCACGGACGAATCAGCCACCTTGACTTGGCAAGAGAACGCCAATGCCACCTCCTGGACGGTCCATTACAGACCTCAAAACAGCGCTGACCTCACCTTTTTTGAAATACATGTCTCCGACTCAACCACTTTCGAGTTCCAGAACTTGATGTCTAACACCTCCTACGTCTGTTATATAACGGCAGACTGCGACGAGGGGCAATCCAACCATTCCAACCCTGTCGTTTTCAGAACACTTTGCAGCACAAACGGCATCAGTGTGTTGCCCTACTTTGAGGATTTCTCCACCTACGAATCCATCAACGGTTCCAATTATGTCCCCTGTTGGAACAGACTGGCCTCCAACGCCAGCCACTTTGTATATGTCAACGATGCAGACTTTGAATCCGAATGTTTGGACTTCCACTACACTCCCAACTGCTATACGATGGCTATACTTCCTCTGATCAGCAACACTATTCCTTTGAGCTCTATCATGCTGAACATGGATGTGCGTCGCCACTCCCTCACCTCCGGAACCTTAGAAGTGGGTGCTATAAGTGACCCCACTGACGCCAGTACGTTTGTGCCGATTGACACCATCCAATTAACCACCACTTACGAGTGGGAAAACCACAGCGTTTATTGCAACAATTACACTGGCGATGCCCAATACCTTGCCTTCAAGGTGAACAACGCCGGATATCATACCGTGGCCGTCGACAATTTAACTATGGATTATCTCCCCGGCTGTCTGCCACCCTCTGGCATCACCGTAAACAACATCACCCCGACTTCAGCAAACGTCTCCTGGTACGGGAACGCCAATTCCTACCATGTGTATGTGGTAGGAAACCCTGACACCACCGTCCACATCACGGCAGAAAACTCCATTACCATTGACGATCTGGAACCGAGTTCCTCCTATAGCATTTTTGTACAATCGTTCTGCGAAGACGACACTTCTGTGTTGTCTTCAAGAGTCAGCTTCCACACGAATTGCGATGTCATTACTATTACGGATGTAAATCCATGGATGGAGAACTTCGAAAACTATTCCGGCATATCTGACGCCATCGCACTCAATCCGTGTTGGGGCACACCTGTCACAGAACTTGTTTCAGATGTTGTATTCCCGACTATTTACAACAACGTCTCTTCATGCTATTCTGGTCGTTACTCATTGGAAGTGAAAGGCAACAACAACATGTTCGTACTTCCTCAATTCACCAACGACATCAACACGTTGCGCATCTCCTTGTGGGGGAATACCACTGCAACAGATTCCTCCACAGCAGGTTCTTTGGAAGTGGGTGTCATCACCAGTCCCACCAATCCTGCTTCATTCATTTCCGTGGCGACAATACGCGCCACCGCTTTCAACCGCACCGGCACCGACGCTCCCTACACAGACTTCATGGGACCGTTCGACTTCTCCTCTGTCATCGCGCAACCGGGAATGCGAATCGCTTTCCGCTACACCAACGGGGACAATTCTTACACCTCTTGGAATTTAGACAACTTTGTTGTGGATCTGATTCCTAACTGTTTGTCTCCCGACAAGCACAGTATATCCGTCTACAACATCACCAACAACGAAGCGATGGTTTCCTGGGAGGACGACGACCTCAGCCACGACACTTGGTGTGTCTATTACAAACCGACCGCAGCTGGAAACAACGCTTGGCAAGTGGACACCGCCTACAACACAAACACATTGACTATCAACGGTTTGTCAACGGAGACAGATTACGAAGTATTTGTAACCACCTATTGTGGCACCACCGTAGTGAACCCAGATGCCACCCTCCACAAATTCTTCACCACCACTCAAGTACCCGCCTCACTTCCCTACAGCACAGATTTCACACTAAACGACGACTGGAGATTCAACAACGGCGTCTGCGCCAACTACTGGACCATTCGCAATTATGCGCCCACGGGCAACCACTACGGCTTGTTTATCACCAACAACGGCATCGCCCCCAGTTATGACGTAAACACTCCATCCATCGTTGCAGCTGAAAAGTATTTCACCGTGGGTCAGCACACCCAAATCCAGGTAGATTACGACCTCAACGTCGGCGGTGAAAATTCCGAGACCTGGGATTATGACTACATGAAGATGTTCCTGGCCACTTCCACTGAAGTGTTTGAATCTTCCACCACGACGATGCCTTTCTGGGCTGAGCCTACCTACACGACTCATGCCTACAACTTCGCCCCGTACCTCTCCTTTGGAGGTTCCAATGCCAGCACCCCATACGACTTCTCCCAAACGGGCGGCAACACCATCCACATCACGGCTGTGATGAGCAACCCCAACCCCAACCCCACTCCCAATTCCGTTGCCAAACTTGTCTTCACATGGATCAATGACGAGACAATGGGTACGCAGCCCGGCGTCATCATTTCCAACCTTTCCATCACTCATGTGACTTGTCCGCAACCCACCAACCTGACTGTTGAGAATATCGGGGCAGCAGAAGCTGATGTCTACTGGATTGCCGGAGAGGATGAGACCCATTGGAATTTGGAATACAAAAAGTCGAATGCAAATTACTGGGTCAGCGTCCCCACCACCTCAAACAGCTGTCATCTTACGGGTTTAACCTCTAATACGCAATATGATCTGCGCTTGCAGGCCGACTGCGTCACAGACTCCTCTCAATTCCTGGTCACATCATTCAGCACATCATTTTGCAGTGCATCCGATCAATGTGTCTACACGCTTCACATGAACGATTCATACGGCGACGGTTGGAACGGAGCCTCCATCAGCATGATACAAAACGGTGTTCTCGCAGGCACCTATACTCTTGCGGATGCATCTAATGAGGATATTCCCGTCACCCTTTGTGACAACTCATCCGTCACCCTTGTCTGGAACATGGGCATGTATGACTATGAGTGCAGTTTCTCTTTAGAAGGTCCTGACGGCACCATTATCTATTCCAACCCCAATTTGGACACCATCAACCAAACCACTCTCTGTACATTTATGTCCAGCTGTTCCAACACTATCGTGTGCAATGCTCCCGAAAACATCGTTGCCAGCAACATCACAACCTCAGAGGCAACCCTCTCTTGGTCTGCCAGCGATGCTGACGCTTGGGTTATTGAATACAAACCCTCAACGGCCTCTACTTGGGAACCTGACATATACACAATCCACAATACCCGGACCCTTGTCGGTCTGGTCTCCAACACCACATACCAAGTTCGTGTGAAATCCAATTGCACATCAGGCATTTGGAGCGACTGGAGTGACATCAATGCATTCACAACGTTGGTGGATTCCTCCAGCTTTGTTGAGCCGACAGTGATCACCAACTCTGCCAGCGCGGTCACGCATAACAGCGCCACGCTGAACGGCGCCATCACCAACCCCGGAACCCAGGCCATCATCAACCGCGGTTTCGAATGGAAAGTATCCAGCAGCAGCACGTACACTCCTGTCACTGTCTCCACTACGGGTGCTGTTTTCTCCACCACACTCTCCGACCTGACACCCAATACAGGATACACCTTCCGTGCTTTTGTCACCACTGCCAACATGACCACTTACGGTGAGGAGATAACCTTCACCACAGAAGATATCATCACGTGTGAAACACCGACCAATTTGGACACCGTGGATGTGGCGAACGAATACATTACAGTCACTTGGACCGACAACGCAGGTGCTTCCCAATGGAAGGTGCGCTACCGCACGCAAGACGGTGCTTGGATCAACGAGACCGCCAACGTCACTACGCATACCATCGTCGGGTTGACCGGACTGACCACCTATTTCTTGCAGGTGCAAGCAGTCTGTGGTTCTGTTTCCAGCGAATGGAGCAACACGCTTGTGGTGAAGACCAAGAACGTGGGTATTGACGACCATCTGCTCAGCACTATCAAGCTCTACCCGAACCCCACCTCCGATGAACTCAGTATCGAATGGGGAATGGAGTATGAGGTCACGAATATAGAAGTTTTCGATGTGTACGGTAAGCTCATCAACATTATAGGTGTGAATACCTATTCGCCGCAGACCGCCCGCATCAATGTTTCCAATCTGGCCAGCGGCATGTATTTCGTACGTTTCACCACCAATAATGGTGTGGCCACCAAATCGTTCGTGAAGAAGTAGGATTCTAGCGCATTTATTATTATAAGCATTCAAGCTATGAAGAAGTTTTTCATTTTTAGTTTGTTATGTTTGCTCATGTCATTCGGTTTCGTACCGAATGCACAGGCGCAAACTCCTTGCGGCATCACTTCGCTGCCTTATACAGAAGGGTTTGAGACAGGTGTGGACGGTATCCCGAACTGTTACACCCGCAACCCGCTGGGCACTTGGTCAAACGGAACCCTCTACCCACAAGTGAGAACCGCAAATCCCCACTCGGGAAGCAGTGCTCTTGAAGCCTTCAACAACTATTACGACGATACCGACCCGAACGTCCCGACTATCGTTTTCCCTGAATTGGCTTCACAATTCAACATGAGCAGCATTGTGATGGAGTTCTGGGGTGCCGATATATGGGGCACTGAAGCCTATTTTGTGGTGGGCGTCATGGATTCCGATACCGGTTTTTCCACCTTCACGAATGTGACCACCATCCATCCGACGATTCAAGACAACTTTGTGAAATACACGGTCTACTTCAACCAATATACCGGAACAGGCCGCTATATCGCCATTAAATTCGCCAACGGAACCGGTTATTACGGCCGCTTGGTCATTGACGATGTGGTGCTGACTGAAGCTGCGGAATGCGGTCCCGTGCAGTATCTGTCATTGGAGAATGTTTACGGCACAGACGCCACCATCCAATGGCAACCCAATGCCGTGGGCAACCCCAACTGGTACAATGTCTCACTGGTCAACTTGGACGACGGTACTGTGTTGGCCAACACCACGACATACGACACTTTCTACACCTTCTCGGCTTTGTCGTTTTCCTCCCACTATCGCGCCTACGTCTCTGTGAACTGCACCAATGGTCAAGAGAGTGACATCGACTCCGTGGACTTCACCACGCTGAATCAGCCGATCACCCTGCCCTACAACGAAGACTTCGAGGGTGAATCCTACCTGTATGTGCCCTTTTACACCCTGCAAAGCAGCAGTATCAACCAATGGCACTTCGGATCCGCCACGGGCGCACCTTCCGCTGGTGCCACCTCTGCCCACTCACTCTATATCTCTGACGACAATGGTCTCACCAACAGCTATACCGACTCAGTGGAAACGGATGCCTACGCTACTTTTAACGTGGTGTTCCCGAACGACCCGTTAGAATATCACCTCGCATTCGACTATAAGGTGAAAGGACACCATAGCGGCTATATGGCCTTCGACTATCTGTCCGTATATCTGGTTGATGCAAACCAAGAGATTCCCGCATACGGTCCGCCCGCCGGCACTCCGCTCTTGTTTGAGGCCGCCAACCTGGACACCTGGACCCATCTTGACGTTATTCTGGACAATGTTCAAGGTACTTCCAAGCAGATTGTGTTCTATTGGTACGACTTCGGTTGGAACAATACTGGAATGGACCTGAATCCGCCTGCCGCCATCGATAATATCGTCATCAGCGGTTCGGCTTGCGGACAGCCCAACAACCTGACAGCAAGTGAAATCACCACCGATTCCGCTACCTTGAGCTGGAACGAAGTCGGCGTCGCCACCTCCTGGACACTCTATTACAGACCGCAAGGCAGCATTGGTGCCTACACCGTCGTTCCCGTCACCAGCGCCCCCACGACCACCATTTCCGGTCTGACCTCCAACACCGAATACGAATTCTACGTAGTGGCCAATTGCGATGGAGATCCTTCCAATCCCTCTACCATTGCCACTTTCCGTACCGCCTGCGGCACCATTAACGTGCTGCCCTTCACCGAAGATTTCGAGAGCGGGCTGTACAATACACAGCAATACACCTATGTTGTCTGCTGGGATCGTTTCGCCTCTAGCTCCAACAGTTTCGTATATGTGAACACCAACAACTATTACGCTCACAGCGGCGATAATTATCTGGATTTCAACTATACGCACAACTGTAATAACATCGCCATCTTGCCTGAGCTGGGACAGAACATCAACGCCAACGACCTGATGATCACCTTCTATGCTTGTCACACTTTCAATGGCTTTTACGGCTCTCTCGGCACCTTGGAAATCGGTGTGATGACCGACGTTACCAACGATTCCACATTTGTCACTTTGGACACCATTGATCTGCTGAGTTATGAAAGTTATGAATACTCCATGCACATCATCTCTCTGGTGAACTACACTGGCAACGGCAAATTCATTGCCTTCCGTGTCTCCAACTGCGACAACACCTCCTATTACATCGACGACATTTTGCTGGAAATGCGTCCCGACTGCATGTATCCCATGTACTTCCACAAGGAGGGCGTCACCAACCAAAGTGTGACTTTGGCTTGGACAGAATTCGGCAACGCCACATCCTGGAACATCAAATACGACACGACCGGTTTTAATGTGGATTTGGGCGGACAAACGATGTCTGTCAACAGCACCACCGTTACCGTAAACGGCCTTACGAACATGACCTCGTATGATTTCTACGTGCAGGCGAATTGCGGTGACAGCCAGAGCGACTGGATTGGACCTTTGACAGTAGTCACTGGCGTGATCAACATGCCCACCAACGGCAGTGAAACCCTCACAACCTGCCAATCCATCATCTTTGACGATGGTGGCGTTGACGGTGATTACAGCCTCAATAACGCCTCCCAGATGGTAATTTACCCAGCCACGCCAGGCGAAGGTTTGGAGATCACCGGCACTGCCAACATCCATCCCGGCTATTCCGGATGGGGCGCTTCCTACCTCACCTTTTATGAAGGCGTAGGCACCAACGGCACAGTTCTTGGCGAATATACCGGACTCAACCTTGACATCGCAGTCGCCTCTTCCGGACCTATCACCATCTTCTTCCTCTCCGACTATTTCGAAGAGTCGGGCTTTATTCTCAACGTCTCTTGCGCCAGCTGCACACCGCCCAACAATTTCGCAGTCAACAACATCGGCACCACAGACGCCACCCTTTCCTGGGACGGCGGTTCCGATGCATACGCCATCTACCTCTCCGGTGACACCACCGCTTACTTCACCACCAACGACACTGTTTTGCATCTCACCGGATTGAGCGTCAACTCCCATTATAACGTGAAAATACGCTCCCTCTGCGGCACCGACAGCTCCATGTTCTCCCCCACTATCTCATTCAACACCAACTGTGAGTCGATTACCGTCACAGACGATAATCCGTGGACGGAAAGTTTCGAGGGTTATGTAGGATCCGGCGAACAGCCGTTCCTGTGCTGGTACAAGGCGGTTTCCGACTACGACTATGACGCCCCCTTCGTTTACTGCGGTTATGAGCCGGCCTGCCATTCAGGTGGCAACTCTGCAGAGTTGAAGGGCGACTTTAACTTATTGGTACTCCCAGAGTTCACCAACGATATCCACGCGTTGCGCCTCTCCTTCTGGGCCACCTCTACCAATCCCTCTCACGGTACATTGGAGGTGGGTGTCCTCACCGACATTACGGATCCTCTCAGCTTTGAGCCTATTGCCACCACCGGTCAACCCGCTCCGCGCGGCGTCTACCCCACCGGAAACGGCAACTTCATGGGACCGTTCGATTTCTATATGGCACAAGCCACCACAGGACGCATCGCGCTCCGCTACTCTAACTACACGATGAGTTCCGCTTCCTGGAATCTGGATGACTTCACTGTGGAGATCGCGCCCTCCTGCTTTGCGCCTTCAAATGTGACCATCGGAAACATCAGTTCTTCGGAGGCTACGATTGCCTGGAACGGCGGCGCCGATGAAGCTGCATGGGCACTACAATACAAGATGTCTACTGAAAACGACTGGAGCGCTGACATTCTTTGTAATGCCACCCTCTACACGCTTCAAAACCTCCAGCCTTCCACTGTCTATCAAGTGCGTGTGAAGTCGGTTTGCGACAGCGTGGACGAGAGCGCATGGAGCGTGGTGGAAGAGTTTGCCACTCAAGAGGAAGTGTTGATCATTGAGCCCACTGTTGTCACGAGCCCTGCAGGTGACATCACCCAACACACGGCAACGCTGAACGGTGCCATCACCGACCCGGGTAACCAAACCATCATCGCACGCGGCTTTGAATGGAAGGTTTCGAGCGCTGACAACTACACGCAAGTGACCACTGGCACAAGCAACATTCTGCTGTTCGGTCTCTCCGACCTCAACGCCAACACCGAATACACCTATCGTGCTTTCGCCACCACCACGAATATGACGACCTACGGCAACGATGTGACCTTCACCACGCTGCCCAACGAGTTTGATCCGTGCGAAATCCCAACGGAATTGCACACCACGGAGGTGAACATCGACAACATCACCGTCACCTGGACAGACAACGCCGGAGCCAGCCAATGGGAGCTGAATCTCCGCGAGCTGAACGACTACTGGCACGAGTACTACCCGAACAGCACAACTTTCCAAATCACCGGACTGGAAGGCGACTCCTACTACGAAGTCCGCGTCAAAGCTATATGCGAGGGTAACGAAAGCGAATGGAGCGACACCATCTTGGTACACACCTCCGACGTGGGTGTCATCGAGCACCTGCAGAGCAGCATCAGTCTCTACCCGAATCCCGCCAACGACGTTGTCAATGTACAATGTACAATGAACAATGTACAGGTGAAGGCCGTGGAGGTGTTTGACGTTTATGGTAAATTAATCAACACCGTAAATATCGTCGACAATCCGATCCGCGTCAACGTTGCAGGATTGGCCGCCGGTATGTATTTCGTGCGCGTGAACACGGATGAGGGCACGGTCACGAAATCGTTTGTGAAGAAATAGTTTAAGGTTTATGGTTTATGGTTTATTTTGAACATTTTCGAATCCAAAAACCTGAAACTTGAAACCTGAAACCCAAAGGGCCGCTGCCAGTTCTGGCGACGGCCTTTTTTCATCTCCTCATCTTTTCATCTCCTCATCTTCTCATCCAAAAAAATCGTATCTTCGCGGTTTAAAACCAAAACCCTATGGCTGAAGAATTTGAAGACGAAGAATTGACCGAAGAAACCACTGATAATTCGGGTGAAGTTATTATCCCTGAGGAAGATACAGATACAAGCACACAGGACGAGTCGGGCTTGCACAAGGTGATTTTCGCGCAATCGATGTACCGCGAATGGTACTTGGACTACGCCTCATACGTCATCCTCGACCGCGCCTTTCCCGACGTGTACGACGGCCTCAAGCCCGTGCAACGCCGCATCCTACACTCCATGGATGAACTGGAGGACGGCCGCTTTAACAAGGTGGCTAACATCGTGGGTAATACGATGAAGTACCACCCGCACGGCGACCAGTCCATCGGCGCGGCACTCGTGCAGATGGGACAGAAGCACCTGCTCATCGACACGCAGGGTAACTGGGGTAACATCCTCACCGGCGACGACGCTGCGGCTCCCCGTTACATCGAGGCGCGCCTCACCCCGTTCGCCAAAGAGGTAGTCTTCAACCACAAAACCACCGAGTGGCAGGTCTCCTACGACGGTCGTAACCGTGAACCCATCGCGCTGCCCGTCAAGTTCCCGCTGCTGCTCGCGCAAGGCGTGAAAGGCATCGGCGTGGGTATGTCTACCCTCATCCTGCCCCACAACTTCAACGAGCTGATTGACGCCTCCGTGCACATTTTACGAGGAGAAGAGTTCGAGATCTACCCCGACTTCCCTACCGGCGGTGCCATCGACGTGAGCAAATACAACGACGGTGCACAGGGCGGCAAAATCCGCAACCGCGCCAAAATCAGCATCGTTGACAACAAAACACTGGTAATCAACGAGATTCCTTACGGAACCACCACCGAAGACCTCATCTCCGAGTCAACGAACTCTATCACCAAAGCCATCGACAACGGCAAGCTGAAAATCAAGAAGATAGACGACAACACAGCAGCTCAGGCCGAAATTTATCTCCACCTGCAACCTGGCGTCTCCCCCGATCAGACCATCGACGCCCTCTACGCCTTCACCGACTGCGAAATCACCTACTCCACCAACGCCTGCGTAATTTGGAACGGCAAACCCGTCTTTACCAACGTTAAGGACATCTTGCGCATCAACACCGAGAACACGCTTAATCTGCTGCGCAAAGAGCTGGAGATCGAACTCGACGAGCTGCGTCAGCAATGGCACAAGATCTCCTTGGAGAAGATCTTCTTCGAAAAGCGTATCTATAAGGAATTGGAGAAAGATGCCGACTCTTGGGATGTGCAAATCGACCGCATCGAACGTGCCTTCGACCCTTATCGCAAACTTTTCCGCCAAGAGATCACCCGCGACGACATCCTCGCGCTCTGCGAGAAGCCCGTCCGCAAAATCTCCAAATTCGACATCAAAGCTGCCGAAGATAAGATTGCCGAAATCGAGCTCAACATGGACGAGGTTCAGAACCATCTCGAACATTTGGTTGATTACGCCGTCAACTACTTCATGCAGCTCAAGAAGAAATACGGCGCTGACTACAAGCGCCTTACCGAAATCAAGAGTTTCGACAACATCAATGCCGCAACGGTGGCCGTGGCCAACCAGAAGCTCTACGTCAACAAGAAGGAGGGCTTCATCGGCACCAACCTCAAGAAGGATGATGAGGTCGAATTCGCCTGCCTCTGCTCCGATTTGGACGACATCATCGTCTTCCACGAAAACGGCGAATGCTCCATCAGCAAGGTGGCCGACAAACACTTTGTTGGCAAGCACATCATCCACGCGGAGGTCTTCCGTCGCGGCGACGACCGTCAGATCTACAACATGATCTACTCCGCCGGCGTGAACGGCCCAGTATATGCGAAACGTTTCAACGTGGGCGGTGTCACCCGCGACAAAAAGTACGACCTCGTGAAGGGCAATGCCAACGCCAAGGTGCTCTATTTCACCTCCAACCCGAACGGTGAGGCTGAAGTGGTGCGCGTGAAGCTCAAACCGAAGCCCAAGCTCAAGAAGCGCGAGTTCGATTTCGACTTCGGCACGTTGGCCGTGAAGAACCGCGCCGCATTGGGCAATATCGTCACCCGCTACCCGATTGCCAGCATCACTTTGGCACAAAAGGGCATCTCCACACTCAGCGCCATCGACGTCTATTTCGAGACGGCCGTGATGCGTCTCAACACCGAAGGTCGCGGCGACCTCATCGGCTCTTTCCACGAAGACGACAAGATCATAACCGTCTACAAATCGGGTAATTACCGAATCACCGGTTACGAAACCACGCTCCACTTCGAAGACGATCTGGACATCATCCGCAAGTGGAAACCTTCGATGATCATCACCGCCATCTATATGCTGAAGAAGGAGAAGAAGTACTTCATCAAGCGTTTCCAACCCGATGTGCTGATGAAGAAGGTGGACTTCTACCCCACCGACGGTACAGCTAAGTTGGTAGCTTACTCCATCGACTATCTGCCTCAGATCGAGGTGGTTTACCGCGAGAAGAAGGCCGACAGCGACACAAAAGAGGTGCTCGCCTGCACCGAACTGGTTGACCTCTCCACCGCCCGCGCCAAAGGCAAACGTCTCAGCTTCAACGACATCAAGTCCGTGAAGTTCACCGACCCGCTGCCCTACGAAGAGCCCGAAGAGGAACCCGAGCCCGAACTTCCCGAAGACGTAGAACCCGTCCCCTCTGTAGATGAGGAGATTGCCAAGGACATCTTCGACACCATCTCTGCCGACAAGACAGACATCACGACCGACAACGACGGTGGAGGATTGCAACTAGGACTGTTTGATGAGGACTAGCATCCTACATATCGTAATCTGCACTCTCTTGCTGTTCTGCGCCGCGTGCCGCGACCGCGTGGAGCCCCCTACCCCCTACAATCTCCAAATCCCCAAAGGGTTTCCCACAGCGTTGAACATCCCCGCCGACAACCCTATGACAGTGGAAGGTGTGGAACTCGGCCGCCTGCTTTTCCACGACCCGCACCTCTGCGGATACACGGGCACGGACCCCGACTCGCTGATGTCGTGTTCGACGTGCCACCGACGTGAGTGCAACTACGACCTCGGCACCGACAACCTGCGTTTCCCCGACGGGAAGCCGAAGGGGCGCACCACAGGCAAGCCGACTATCCACAACGTCATGCCGTTGGTCAACCTCGTTTTCAACCACGAGGGCTACCTCTGGAATGGTCTGATCTCCAGCGACAATCCCAATCCGGAGATGCGCACCATCGAGGACATTGTGCGCATGGCTATCATCGCCGATGATGAGATGTGCGGCACCGAGGCGAGTGCCGTGGCCGCCATCAAGGCCGACAGCAAATACCCGCCATTGTTCAAAAAAGCTTTTGGCACTGAGGAGATTACGATAGAGCGCATCCAGAAGGCCATCGCCCAATATGTGCGTTCGTTGGTTGCCTGCAACTCCAAATTCGATCGTTATCTGCAAGGCAAAGAGCAACTCACCCCGCAGGAGCTGCACGGCTACGTGCTCTTCACCACCGAGGAGGGCGCCGACTGCTTCCACTGTCACGGCAGCAGCGGCAGTCCGCTTTTCACCACGAACCTCTTTTACAACAACGGATTGGACAACGCCTTCACGGACGCGCACGACCGCTCGTCCGTCACGGGCGACCCTCACGACCGAGGTGCCTATCGTGCCCCCTCGTTGCGCAACGTCAGCCGTTCCGCGCCCTATATGCACGACGGCCGCTTCCAAACCTTGGACGAGGTATTGGAGTTCTACAACTCAGAAGTGCAGAATTCCCCCTATATCAGCCCGCTGATGCACCACGTGAACGACGGCGGCGTCCGCCTCACTCCCTCCGAAATCGCGGATCTAAAAGCGTTCCTGCTGACGTTAACTGACGATTCGATATAAAAAAACGGGAACGAATCGTGATTCGTCCCCGTCCATTGTTGATATTTCCGAAATTAATTCTCCAATTCCGCTTTGATGGCGTTTTGGATGAGGGTGACAAAATCCTCAACCGGCATGGTGCCGTCGTTGATATTGCCGTGACGACGCACTGAAACTGTGCCGTCTTTCTCCTCGTTCTCGCCGACGATAACCATATAGGGAATCTTGGCGGTTTCGGCATCGCGGATCTTACGACCGGTCTTCTCGCTACGCTCGTCAATATAACAGCGGATGTCCAGCTCGTCCAACTTAGCCTGCACTTTGCGGGCGTAGTCCATGTACTTCTCGCTGATGGGCAGAATGACGACCTGGTCGGAGGTGAGCCACAACGGGAAGTTGCCGCCAGTGTGCTCCAACAACACAGCCACGAAACGCTCCATAGAGCCGAACGGAGCGCGGTGAATCATCACCGGACGCTTCTTTTGACCGTCAGCATCGGTGTATTCCAGACCGAAACGCTCGGGCAGGTTGTAGTCCACTTGCACAGTACCCAACTGCCACTCACGACCAATGGCGTCCTTCACCATAAAGTCGAGTTTCGGGCCGTAGAAGGCAGCTTCACCTTCCACCTCGATGGTGTTCAAACCCTTTTCGGCAGCAGCTTCGATAATAGCGCGTTGCGCCTTCTCCCAGTTCTCGTCCGTACCGATGTACTTCTCCTTGTTGTTCGGGTCGCGCAAGGAGACCTGTGCCTTGTAGTTGTCGAACTTCAAAGTCTTGAAGATGTAGAGGATGATGTCGATCACCTTGCAGAACTCTTCCTTGATTTGGTCGGAAGTACAATACAAGTGAGCGTCATCCTGCGTAAATCCTCTAACCCTGGTCAAACCGTGCAATTCACCACTCTGCTCGTAACGATAGACGGTGCCGAACTCCGCCAGACGGAGAGGCAGTTCTTTGTAAGAACGCGGACGAGCGGCGTAAATCTGACAATGGTGAGGACAGTTCATCGGCTTGAGGAAGAACTCCTCGCCCTCTTGCGGCGTGGTAATCGGACGGAAGGAGTCCGCACCGTATTTTGCATAGTGACCAGAGGTCTTGTAAAGGTTCACATTACCGATATGCGGGGTGATAACCTGTTGATAGCCATACTTTTTCTGAACCTTGCGGAGGAATTGCTCCAGACGGTCGCGCAGAGCGGCGCCCTTGGGCAACCACAACGGCAAACCTTGTCCCACGAGCGGGGAGAAGGTGAACAGTTCCAGTTCACGACCGAGTTTACGGTGGTCGCGCTTAGCAGCCTCTTCCAAGAGAGCCAAATATTCGTCCAACTCTTTCTTTTTCGGGAAGGTGACCGCGTAGATACGGGTCAGCTGTTTGCGTTTCTCGTCTCCGCGCCAGTAAGCACCAGCCGTCTTCAACAGCTTGATAGCCTTGATCATAGAGGTGTCGTGCAAGTGCGGACCACGACAGAGGTCGGTGAACGGGCCGCTCTCGTAGAAGGAGATTTGGCCGTCTTCCAAACCGTCGATCAGTTCCAGCTTGTACTCATCACCTTTCTTGGTGAAATAGTCGAGAGCCTCAGCTTTGGGCACCTCGCGGCGCACGAACTGGATCTTTTGGGAAGCCAATTCCTTCATCTTCTCCTCGATTTTCGGGAAATCGTCAGAAGAGATGGTATAATCCATGAAGTCAATGTCGTAGTAGAAGCCGGTCTCGATGTGCGGTCCAATGCCGAATTTCACGCCCGGGTAGAGCGACTCGATAGCCGCCGCCATCAGGTGGGCGGAGCTGTGCCAGAAGGTGTCCTTACCTTCGCGGTCGTTCCAAGTGTAGAGCGTGAGCGTAGCATCTTCGTTGATGGGTTTGTCGAGTTCCACCATTTGGTCGTTCACTTTGGCTACCAACACGTTGCGAGCCAAACCTTCGCTAATGGCCTGCGCCACCTCATAAGGGGTGCAGCCCTTTTCCATTTGTTTGATTGAGCCGTCAGGCAGTGTGATGTTGATCATATCTATTGTAAATCTGTTTATTTCAAAAAACCTGCAAAAATACACTTTTTTTGGCTATTTCACCCATACTTCATCAATGAACAGCCAGGATTGCTGACCGGCACTGAGATGCCATTCGGGAAGCTTGCCGTAGTTTCTAAGAATGATTTTCACATAACGGGCGTTGGCTTTGCCTTTTACTTCAACATCCTTGATGTGAGCATCCTCTGTACGTTCAACTTTAATCTCTTGACTACCAAAGCGTTTGTAATCCTTTCCATCCTCAGAGACATACACCTCCATGGCAATCGGGAAGAAGATCCACGCGCGTTGCTCTTCCAAACATCCTGCACCGACACGGGTGATGGGCTTGCTTTCGCGAAGGTCGATCACCAACTCACAATCGGAGGTGAAGCCTTGCCATCCGCCGATACGGTAGTTTTCGATACCACGCAGGTTGTCAATCAAACCAGCATCGCCGCCGGCAAAATATTGCGGATTGGGTTTGGTGATGTAGGTAAGGTCTTTGTCGCGGGTGTAACGCACGTAATGTGCCTCCGCCACCTGACTGCTTTGGCCTTTGCCATTCACCGCCACGGCCTTGATCGTCATATCCTTGTCCACCAAAATCGGGGATTTATACTGAATACCGTTTTTCGGAGAAGGTGTCGAACCATCCGTAGTATAGTAAATGACACACTCATCAACAGAGACAGCCACGAATAGGCTGTGGCTGGCCTTTTTAATATCTTCCTGCTTCTTAGTTTCCGCCTTAGGATCTGCCACTTTCTTGCGCATGTTGTCTTCTCTCGTCACTTTCGGCAAAGAAAGTCCTACCATGGTTTTATCCTGGAAAGAGACCTTATCGGTGGAGAAAACCGGTACAGGAATGATACTCCACGCCGGCTCAATCCGGGATTCCGGCATGTCTTTTTTGCTCGTACCCCAGTTCTCACTGGGTTTGTCGCCCATAACGAACGAAAGCGTGCCGCCAGCGGCAATCTCTTCATAGGTGATATAGGAGCGTGACAGCGGCTTGCCATTCAGCGTAGCCGATTGAATGTAGGGTTTCTCAGAATCTTTGGTAATCGTCAGTGTCTTACCATTCTCAAGATGCAGCATCACCCTTTCGAAAAGCGGGAAACCGATGACATACTGGTTGCTGCCGGGACAAACGGGATAGAAACCCATCGCACTCAACACATACCATGCCGACATCTGCCCGCAATCCTCATTACCGCAAAGACCGTCAGGTTTGGAAGAGTAGAGCTCCTTCATGATTTTGCGCACCATCTCCTGTGTCTTCTCGGGACGTCCTACATAGTTGTAAAGGTAGGCGGCATGGTGACTCGGCTCGTTGCCGTGGGCGTACTGACCGATCACACCGGTGATGTCGGCTTGGTCGCGACCAGCCATCTCGGAAGAGGAGTGGAACAGCTTGTCGAGGAACTTTTCCATCGCCACAGGACCACCCACCAACTCGATGAAAGTGTTGAAATCGTGCGGCACGTAAGTAGTGTACTGCCAACAGTTGGCCTCAGTGAAGAAGTTGTTGACCTCGCGCGGGTTGAACGGGGTCACGAAACCGCCATTCATCCTGCCGTGCATGAAGCCATTGGAATCCATGATGTTCTTATACGATTGCGCCCGATGGATATACTCTTTGTAGACACCATCATTGCCAATGGCTTTCGCGAACATCGCGATGCACCAGTCGTCGTATGCGTACTCCAAAGTCTTCGACACAGACTCGTTCTCCATGTCACCAGGGACAAAGCCGTATTTTGCATATTCAGGACGACCCAGTTTCTTGAGATTTGCGGTGGTAATCATCGCCTTAAGCATCTCCTCAGCCGGGAAATCATTGATGCCCTTCATGTAGGCGTCATACACCACCGGCACCGCATGGTAACCGATCATGCACCAAGTCTCGAATGCGGAAAGCTCCCACATCGGCAGGTAACCCGACTGACGGAACTGGTTGATAAACGTGTACATGAAGTCGCTACTCCGCTTCTGGTCGATGATGTTCAACAGTGGATGCAACGCGCGGTAGGTATCCCAAAGGGAAAACACCGTGTACATTTTTTTGTTCTTCTCCACAGAATGAATCTTATTGTCCTCACCGCGGTAGCGGCCATCCAGGTCAGAATAGAGGTATGGAGAGGTAAAACAATGATACAGAGCGGTATAGAACGTCATCAGGCTCTCTTGGTTTTTCGTGGTCACCTGAATTTTGCCCAACTCGCGATTCCAAGCTTCGGTAGCATTTTTCCGCACTTTGTCGAAGTTGAAGTCGCGCACCTCGGTCTGGTTGCTGATAGCGCCGTCCATATCCACAGCGGAAATGGCCACCTTCACCACCACCTCTTTCGCGTTGTCGGGGAAATAGATGACCGCCTTGCAGTTGGTTCCCTTTATTTCTTTGACATTCACGGGTTTGTCGTCAACGTAATAGACAATGGACTCAGCCGGCACAGAGGTCTTGAGCGAAAAAGCGCAAAATTGGTCATCATTCCATGCGGCAGAACGTCTGAATCCAATCAAATCATTGGCTTGCATAATCATATAGCTTTCCAACGTCTTGTCGCGATGCTGCAAATCCACGATAATACCATGCTTGCCCCCTTTGGGGAAGGTGTAACGATGCACACCGACATAGTTGGAGGCGGTCATCTCCGCCACAATGCCGTTATTGAACTTCACCGAGTAGTAACCCGGCTCCGCCTTTTCGTTATCGTGGGAAAACGCGAGAGCGTACTTCTCGTTTATGACAGAGGGCTCGCCTTGGAACGGGGTGACCAGGATGTCGCCATAGTCGGAGCAGCCCGTGCCGCTGAGATGGGTGTGCGAGAAACCGTAGATGCGGCTGTCGCTGTAGTGGTAGCCGGAACAGCCGTCCCAGCCGTCCAGACGTGTGTCGGGACTCAACTGCACCGCACCGAACGGCATAATCGCGCCCGGGTAGGTGTGTCCGTGCTCAGCCGTGCCCACGAACGGGTTGACATATTGGGATTGGGCGCCTGCCATCACCACAACGGCAAGCATCATCAGGGAAAAGGTGATTTTTTTCATATTTGGATTATTTTTTTTCGATTTACGAATGTAGAGACGCGATTAATCGCGTCTCTACAACGTGATACTATTGTTCTTTCGAGACCCTTGACGTCACGAAGCACAAGTACGCCAAACAGCACAACGGCACGATGAAGGCATAACGGATGCCAACTCCCGCCATGGCACCGGTGAGCAGCGGAACGATAGCTGCACCCACGATGGCGGTGGTCATCAGACCCGAAATCTCGTTCGACATCTCCGGTTTGTGGTCCACACAGATGGAGAAGATCAGCGGGAAGATGTTGGCGAAACCGATGCCGACGAGGATAAAGCTCAACCAGGTCGTGAAAGCGTTATAGGGCATAAACAGCAGCAAATTGCCTATAATCGACACAGCGATGGTGATGGCGAGGAACTTCTTCGCGCTCATCTTCTGCAAGATGACGCCGCCGAGGAAACGTCCCACGAACAGGGAGACGATCAACACGATGTTGCCCAATGCCGGCGTGACGCCCGGGTTGTTCTCAATCAGAATCGAGGGAATGCGGTTGAACATGGAGGCCTCCGCACCGCAATAGAAGAAGATGGCGAGGAACATCATCAGGATGTAGGGATCGCCCAATGCGCGGATGCAGTTGCCCAGTGTGGTCGGCTTCTCGTCCGATTTGCTGATGTTGTCGGGCACGAACGCCATCACCATGACCAGCGTGATGAGCAGCACCACAGCAAAAATCGGGAAGAGGATGCGGAATCCCATGTCGATGGTCTCGCCGCCCTCCGGGGTGAACGAGAACCAGCTGTACTTCATCAGCGAAGTGCCGATGAGCACCAGAATCAGTGACGTGGAGAGCGTGCCGATGGCCTTCAGCGACTGCGCAAAAGAGAGCATGCTGGAGAACTTGCCTTCGTCGGCCACATCACGAATCAACGGATTGCCGGAAACTTGCAGAATCGTGGCACCCGCACCCATCAGCAGCACCGCCAACAGGATGACCGGAAAGTTGAAAGCGAAGATCGGCAGCAACGCACCGACGAGGAAGAGGATCAAACCGATGGTGAGCATCTTCTTCTTGCCGATTTTAGACTGCCATACGCCCGTGGGCACCGACAACACACCGAACATGATCATACCCGAAAGGGAGACCAACGACGCGGTAAACGGTGTCACATTGAACGCCTTTTCCACCACGGAGACCAATTGTCCGGCAGCATCGCCGAAGCCCATGGCCAAAAAGACGAAAAACACTGAAATCAGGGATAATTGTTTTTTCATACGATATCTGTTTTTTATTAATTTGCTCTTGAAAATAGTTGGCAAAGATACATTTTTTTCAGGAAGACCAACGCACAAAAAAAACACGAGACCCTTTCGAATCTCGTGTTTTCACAACTCTTCAAGAGAGTGTAATTCTCTCTATTAGTGATTGCCGCAACCTTTGCCGTCTTGGTGACCGCTGCAGCTCTTGCCATCCTGATGACCAGCACATTTCTGACCGTCTTGGTGACCACTGCAGGATTTACCATCTTGGTGATTACCGCAGCTCTTGCCGCTCTGGTGGTTGCCGCAGCCCTGACCATTGCTGTGACCGCTGCATCCGCCGCAACCGCTGCTCTTCTCGGCACGACAGCAAGCAGGCAGTTTGGCACGTGCAGCCGCATCAGCCTTCACATTGTCGGCGTTGTAGCCCAACTTGCTGATTTGCTGACGCAACTGGTCGGGATTGGTCTTCTTGGAATCATAGTTGATGGTCAGTTTGGCGGTCTTCATGTCGTAGGTGTAAGACTTCACACCCTTGAAATAAGGCACATTCTCTTTGAATTTGTCGGCGCACTTCTGACAAACGCCATTGGTTTGGATGGTCACGGTCTGCTCCCCTTTGGAGGCCGCTTTCTGAGCGCTCACGCCCAGGGTGATGAGGCTTACTAAAGCCAGGATGATGATTCTTTTCATATTGTAATTATTTTTGTTAATTGTTCTTGTCTCGCCCCCACATCACGCTCCTTCGTCGCTCATGTGGGGTTAATTGCGCGATTTGTTCGTTCTTATTTCCTCGTTCGGCCCCACATTGCGTTCCTACGTCGCTTATATGGGGTTAATTGCACTTCGCGCGTCTTGTCCCTTCTGGACTGCTCAAGGAAGATGTTTTTTTTGACAAATTCCTCTTCCGAAAGTTTAAAACCGCACTGCTAACTTCTAACTACTAACTGCTAATTTTCTTGAAATCGGTTTTTCAGGAAGTCGGTGCAGTCCTCGAAAGTCTCGAACGTGTGCTGTTCGGGGACAAGCTCCGGAATAACTTTCATGGTAGTAAGCATATACATCGGCTGCGGTTGGATGATGGTCATCAGCACGAGGACGCCGCGGTCCTGCAACTCCTTGATGGCGGTCTCCATGGCGTACAAACCCGACTGGTCCATGAAGCTGACGAGGCGCATCCTGATAATCACGATCTTGGCATCCTCGGGCACATCG
>JAGBPE010000146.1 GCA_017633495.1 Bacteroidales bacterium
CGTGGTGGTGCGCAACCGCAAGGGCGGCATCAACTCCTGCGACATCCCCTATTCCGAAGACCTGCAGCAGTTTAACCGCAATTACCTGGAGCTGACCACCAAAGTGGCGGAAGAGTGCCAGAGCAGCTTCCTCGACGGCTATATGATCGTCGGCACCTCTGCGATGATCCAGACCGAGCTCGACTGCATCGTCAACCAATACACCGACAAGTTCCTCAACCCGATGGTGATGTGGGGCAAATACCGCAAAAGCTGGTTCAAGACCACCCTACCCGTCTCGTTCCAGTTCCACCACGTACAGATGGACGGCGGCGACGCCGCACGGTTTTTGGAGAGGTTGCAGAAAACCATCCACTCTCTATGAAGCTGATCAAAAAATACCGTTTCGGTTTTGACGTTTGGGGACTCCTCCTCTTTCTGTTGGTGATGCTCCCGAACTTCATCTGGTTTGCCGTTCCCGCGCCAAACGACGTATTAAGGGCAGAATCAGTCACGCCGATAGTGGATGTCATGGCTTCCATTTGCCAAGTTCTGACCGTCGCGAGCCTCTGCTTTCTCATCAACGAAGAAAGAGGCAAATTGCATTTCTCGCCGTTAGTCATTGCTGCAGTTATCTGTGTTGGAGTCTATTACCTCGGCTGGGCGTTGTACTATTCCGGCATCACCAACTCTTGGGTCATCCTCCTTTTGACCCTCCCACCTTGCCTATCGTTCATCCTTTTCGCCGCCGACCGCAAAAACCTCCCAGCGGTGTTCTTCGCAGTGGCGTTTGCGGTGGGGCATTTGGTGTTTGGGGTGGTGAATTTTGTGGTATGAGGAGAATGGGAATGTTAATGTTTCAAGGTGGGCTGAGATGATTGGCCTGAGGCTAAAAAGCACAATAGATAACGTGTTATAAAAAGTTGTATTTTTGCTGTTCAGTTCACGCGCAAATAGATTGCGCGTCACGACTCTATTTTTGCGCCCAAATCAAATAAAAACACCGTTATGCCAGCCAATAAAAACGCAGTCACGAGATACTATATTATTGACAAGTTGCTTGCCAATCGCTACAGGAACTATTCTGTTGCCGATATATGTGAATTGGTGAATGAAGAATTAGAAGAGAGGGATATGAAAGCCAGCATTCGCACAATCCAATACGACATCAACTATATAGAAAAAGAGGGTCCCTTTCTTGCAGATATTGAACGTTATCAAATTGATGTGGTCAGCAAAAAGAATCCTGATCTTACGGTGAAGAAAGAATGTTTGCGTTATGCAGACCCCTCGTTTTCCATCTTTAAGAAACCATTGACCGAGGATGAGAAGTATCTGCTTTCGGAGGCGTTGTCGTTGCTGGGACAGTTTGATGGTCTTCCGAATCTTGACGGATTAGAAAGGCTGAAAGGCAGCTTGAATCTTAAAGAAAAGCGCCAAATTGTTTCTTTTACTAAGAATCCGTTGGAGAACTCCACTCTATTCGGAGAACTTTTTACCGCTATCTCTCAGCAACAGGTGTTGGAACTCCATTATCACACCTTTGATGCACTCGACAATGTGAAACAAGTGATTATTCATCCACACTTATTGAAAGAGTACAATCGCAGATGGTATCTCTTTGGCTCTTCGGAGGATACTGGTAGGTTGCTTAACTTCAGGTTGGATCAGATTGACCAATTCGATATGCTGTCAAGTCATCAATATATCCCATATCCGGGAGACCTGAATGAGCGTTTTGAGGATATTATTGGTGTTTCCCTTTATGACGACAGACCTTTGCAAACCATTATCTTCTGGGTAAGCAACTATTCCAAGAACTATGTCGCCACCAAGCCCTTACACGAATCGCAACGCCATTATCGTGGCGAGAGAGAGGCAGAGTTGCGTCAGCAGTACCCAATGCTAAAAGAAGGTTGCTTTTTCTCTATCGAATGCATTGAGAACTACGAACTTATTCGTGAACTGACTTCGTTTGGAAAAGAATTGATTGTCCTCTCTCCTGCCTATATCCAACAGAAAGTGAAAAATTATGTTGCAGCTCAATTTCAAGCGTATCAATCTTTGATATAGTTTTTTTTGTATTTTTGCATTTCACTAAACCAACAACAAGATGACTGAAAAACCGACATTTACATTCCGAGAGAAGATGACCGCCGACGAAAGTTACGTACAATGGATGGCAGACATCAAGCAGCGTTTTCGCCAAAGCCAAGTAAAGGCGTCCGTCCATGTAAACACCGCCATGCTTGAGTTTTATTGGAGTCTGGGACGAGACATTGTTGAACTTCGTGCAGAAAGCAAATGGGGAAATGGTTTCTTTAACCAGTTGTCCCTTGATTTGAAAACTGCATTTCCTAACGAAACGGGGTTCTCTGTAACCAACCTTAAATAGGGATTGTCGTTTAATTCTTTCTTTTTGATCTTATCAGTCGCTCGTGAACGGATTTGCTCCGTTCTTTCGGAGCAGCATTGTTCATAACCGCCTGTTTTTTGTTCACAACCACCTGATTTCCGCATTTCTCCGCACATC
>JAGBPE010000147.1 GCA_017633495.1 Bacteroidales bacterium
CGCACCAAGTGTTGCGGCACACCGTCGATCGGCATGATGTACGGCAAGTTGATTTCCGGGGAGTTGGAGCTGGAGAGCTCGATCTTTGCCTTCTCAGCAGCCTCTTTCAGACGTTGCAGAGCCATGGCGCCTTTGCGCAAATCCACATTGTAGTCCTTCATGAACTCGTTGGCCAGCCAGTCGATGATCTTGTGGTCGAAGTCGTCGCCGCCGAGGGGCGTGTCGCCGTTGGTGGATTTCACCTCGAAGACACCGTCGCCGAGTTCCAGGATGGAGATATCGAAGGTACCGCCACCGAGGTCGAAGACTGCCACCTTAGAGTCGGCTTTCTTCTTGTCCAGACCGTATGCCAAAGCGGCTGCGGTAGGTTCGTTGATAATACGTTTCACGTTCAGTCCTGCGATCTCGCCAGCCTCTTTGGTGGCCTGACGTTGAGAGTCGCTGAAGTATGCGGGCACCGTGATGACGGCTTCCGTCACTTCCTGACCGAGGTAATCCTCAGCCGTTTTCTTCATCTTTTGCAGAATCATGGCAGAGATTTCCTGAGCCGTGTAGCTGCGGTCGTCGATCTTCACTTTCGGCATGTTGTTGGCCGAACGCTCCACGATGTAGGGCACGCGGCTGATCTCGTTGGTCACGCGATCGTAAGTCTCGCCCATGAATCTCTTGATGGAGAAGATTGTCTTGGTGGGGTTGGTGATAGCCTGACGTTTTGCAGGGTCACCGACTTTTCTTTCGTTGTCGCCCACGAACGCCACGATAGACGGCGTGGTTCTTCTGCCTTCGCTGTTGGGGATGACGACCGGCTCATTGCCTTCCATCACCGCAACGCATGAATTGGTAGTTCCTAAGTCAATTCCAATGATTTTTCCCATTTTTGTATGATTTTAATTTTTAACTTCGTTGATTTTTTTACACAGTTCGAAAACGAACGCGGCTACTTATTGCAACAACTGTGCCAAAATAAAACAACAGTGATTATCAGTCCCGAAACCACTGACATTTTGACACAAGAGCCTGCCATTCCCCTCTAAACCTGTAAACGTGTAAACGTGTAAACCTGTAAACCTGTAAACCTGTAAACGTGTAAACCAAAAATTAGTATCTTTGCGCCCCGAAAAAAATCCAGATAATGGGCAGAGTTTTAGCTATTGATTACGGACAAAAACGCGTGGGGTTCGCTGTCACCGACGAGCTGCGCATCTGTGCGCACGCGCTGGAGACCGTCCCCGTGGCGCAGGCGTTCGACTTCCTGAAGGATTACCTCTGCAAGGAGAAGGTCGATGTCGTTGTCATTGGCGAAGCTAAGCAGCTGGACAACACCCCGTCAGAGTCGTGCCGCTACATCGAGCCCTTTGTGAACCGCCTGCGCAAGGAGCTGCCGAGAATTTCTCCCGGCACCGAAATCGCCCGCATGGACGAGCGTTTCACCTCCCGAATCGCCTTCCAGACCATGATCGACATCGGGCTGAAGAAGAAGGACCGCCGCGACAAATCGCTGGTGGACAAGATGAGCGCGGCCATCATTCTGCAATCCTATCTGGAGCAACAGGATATGATCAATTTAAGAAATTCAGAACAATGATATTACCTATTGTATTATATGGAAACCCCGTGCTGCGCAAAACAGCCGCGGAAATCGATGTGAAAGACGAAACGCTCAAGGGCTTTGTCGAAGACCTGTTTGAAACCATGTACCACGCTGACGGCGTAGGTCTGGCCGCCCCGCAAGTGGGCAAGTCCGTCCGCGTGTTCGTGGTGGACTCAACCCCTTACAAAGAGATCTACCCCGACCACGAGCCGTTCAAGGGCGCTTTCATCAACCCGACCATCACCGACCGTTTCGGAGAGGATGTCCCCTTCGCCGAAGGCTGCCTCAGCCTCCCGAAAATCAACGAGGACGTCATCCGCAAATCCGACATCCACATCACCTACTACGACGAGAAGGGAGAGTACCACGACTGCGACATCAACGGCGTCCTGGCCCGCATCATCCAGCACGAATACGACCATCTCGAGGGCAAAGTCTTCACCGACAACCTCTCGCAAATCAAGAAGATGGTGCTCAAACGCCAGCTCAACGACATCGCCGCCGGGAAAGTCCACCCGGCCTACAAAACGAAACGATGAAACGATTATTCTCGATTATATTAGCAGCATTATTATTGGCCGCGTGCCATAACGGCCAGCGCGCCGAGCAGAAAAGAATCCAGCAGGAATCCGACTCGCTGCTGGCGGCATACCACTATTCCGACTCCCTTTACGCCGCCTGCGGTATCATCGACACCACGGCATTCGGGGATTTCATCGACCGGGCGACGGCCTTTGCGGAGGCACATCCCGGCGACACCCTCGCCCCGGGGATGCTCTACCGTGCCGGCGTGGGCAGCATGATCCTGGCGAAATCGGCAGACCGGAAGGGCAACGTGGAGGCGCGGGCGCGCAACGCCAAACGGGCGCTCGCCATCTTCAACCAATTCCAAGAAAACTATCCCGACCTCGAGCAGGCGCGACTCTGCTACTGGCAGCGAGCCATCGTTTATGACGACATCCTCGGTGACTGGCGCAGCGCCGAAAGCGAATACCGAGACTTCATCAACCGATACCCCAACGACTCCCTCACGCCTGTGTTTCAGCAATATCTCACACTGTTGGGGAAAACAGAGGCCGAAATCGAGGAACAATTCGTGACAGAACAGCAATAGCCATCATTTTTTTATCTAAACAATATGAAACGTATCCAAATTTTGACCCTTATGACCTTGGTGCTGACGATGTTCTGCGCCTGCAACAAACCCGACCCCATTGAACCTCAGCCCCCGACACCGGAAGAGGACACCACTGTAGTGGATGACACCGACAAAATCTACCAGTTCTCGGTGCTCGACGGCAACGGTGACAGCGTCTCTCTGGCGCAATATCGTGGCAAGGTGCTGTTGGTGGTCAACACCGCCACCCAATGCGGCTACACCCCGCAATACACCCAGCTGCAGCAATGGTATGAGACCTACCAAGACCGCGGTTTCGTGATTCTCGACTTCCCGTGCAACCAATTCGGCGGACAAGCCCCCGGCGACTACGACGACATCCATGGATTCTGCACCGGCAACTACCACATCACCTTCCCCCAGTTCGCCTTGATCGACGTGAACGGCGCCAATGAATCGCCGCTCTACACGTGGCTGAAGAGCAAGAAGCCCGGCAAAATCCAGTGGAACTTCACCAAATTCCTCATCAACCGCGACGGCGAGGTGGTGAACCGCTTCAGTTCCAACTACGACATGACGAAAGTGGAAGAGGCCATCAACGAGCAGTTAGGAGAGTGACCCGTCCTCGGGGCGGTCACCCCTACCCCCTCCCATTGTTCATAACTAATAATATCTTTTTTTGGCATTTCCGAAAGAAGTCATTACTTTTGTATTCTCATTTTATGAAATTCAAAACGTTAAATATCAATTATTTATGAATCACGATTACGTATTGGTTGCCGGTCGTTCAAATCCAGAGCTGGCGAAAAAGATTGCCGACTGCTTGCACAAGCCTCTCCTTTCCGTGGATATTCTGCAATTCAAAGACGGCGAGATCCAAGTGTATTACAACGAGAGCATCCGCGGTCGCGATGTGTTCATCATCCAACCGACCTTCTCCCCTGCGGACAACATCATCGAACTGCTGATTGCCATCGACGCCGCCAAGCGCGCCTCCGCACGCAGCATCATCGCCGTGATCCCCTATTTCGGTTATGCCCGCCAGGACCGCAAGGACAAGCCCCGCACCTCCATCGGTGCCAAGCTGATGTGCAACCTGCTCACCACAGCCGGCGTCAGCCGCGTCATCACCATGGACTTGCACGCCGACCAAATCCAAGGTTTCTTCGAAGTGCCGGTGGATCATCTGTTTGCATCCAACGTCTTCATTCCGTTAGTGAAGAATTCCGGTTGGGAGAATATCAGCATCGCATCGCCTGACACAGGCGGCACCAAACGTGCATCCACCTACGCCAAAGCCCTCAACTGCGAGCTGGCCATCGGATACAAACAGCGCGAGAAACAGAACGAAGTGGCCTCCCTGCAGATCATCGGCGACGTGAAAGACAAGAACGTGATTCTGGTCGATGACATCATCGACACCGCCGGCACACTCTGCAAAGCCGCCGCCCGCATCAAAGAGATGGGTGCGAAGAGCGTCCGCGCCATGTGCGCCCACGGCCTCTTCTCCGGCGACGCACTGGAGAAAATCGAGAACTCCGTGCTCGACGAAGTGCTCGTCACCGATACCATCCCGATGAAACGCCCCTGCGCGAAAGTCAAGGTCATCTCCGTGGCCAAACTGCTGTCCGAAATCATCCTCAGCGTTGAAGACAACACCTCCATTTCGTCGCATTACTACGTATAATGGAAGAGACACGCCATGGCATGTCTCCATGGGCATAAAAAAAGGCCCCTCTCGTGCGAGAGGGGCTTTTTTGTGATTCCGTTGCGACTCGAACGCAAAACCTGCTGCTTAGAAGGCAGCTGCTCTATCCAGTTGAGCTACGGAACCGTAGGCTTCCGCCCTGTCGGGATAGCAAGATTCGAACTTGCGACCTCCTGCTCCCAAAGCAGGCGCGATAACCGGACTACGCTATATCCCGTTTTCCGGCTGCAAAAGTACACTTTTTTCAATATCTCCCATCAACTCCAATCCGATTTTATAATACTGATAGTCAGTATTTTGAGTAAAGAATTTACATAATCACACTTTAAACAAGCATTTTTTTCGCAAATCTCACACCCTTTCTTTCGCAAAACGACAGTCCGATTTTCACTGCTAACTGCTAACTACTAACTGCTAACTGGTTATTGCCTCTTTATCTCAAAAACCTGATGCTCAATCCCGTGCTCTCCCAAAATGGCTTTCACACGCGTCTCGTCGGTATCGGAAATGAATACCTGACCGAAATGTTCCTTCCCCACCATACTCAACAACTCGGAAATACGCGAACGGTCCAGTTTGTCGAAAATGTCGTCCAACAGCAGGATCGGTTTGCGTTTGTTGAAGGCAAAGGCGTAATCGAACTGCGACAGCCGCAGCGCCAACGAGAAGGACTTCTGCTGACCCTGCGACCCGAAATGCTTCACCGGCTGACCATCGATTGTGAAGTCGTAGTCATCCTTGTGCACCCCAAAGGTAGTGAACCCGCACTTCGAATCGGCGGGGAAACTCTTCGCCAAGCCCTCTTCATAGCCCGTCTCCAACAACGCTGAGTCGTAGTGGATGTCCACCTCCTCTACCCCACCCGACAACCGGCGGTAATGCTCCAGGAACATCGGACGGATGTCTTCGATGAACTGCCTACGCCGCTGAAAGAGCTGCACACCATCTTCTATCAGCTGATAGTCAATCACCTGCAACAACGAAAGGTCCGCATGACGACTCTCCATCTGCTGCCGCAACACCGCATTGCGCTGCAACAACAGCTTCTTGTAGTGAATCAGATGCTGCAGATAGATTTTGTCGAACTGCGAGATGATTTTGTCGAAGAATTTCCGGCGCACCTCGTTGCCGTCGTTGATGATGTCGCTGTCGTAAGGCGAGACCATCACCACAGGAAACAAGCCCACGTGATCGCTCAGGCGCTCGTACTCCTTCTTATTGGCCTTCAACGACTTGGCTCCGTTCTTATAGACACAGCTCACCTGCGTGGTGTTGCCCGATTCCACGTCGGCGAACTCCCCATGCAACGCGAAGAACTCCGTACCCAGCCGCACCGAACTGACATCCTTCGCCGAAAAACAGCTCTTCCCGAAGGAAAGGTAGTGGATAGCGTCCAGCAGATTGGTCTTGCCACTGCCATTCGCCCCCACAATGCCGTTCACGTTGGAGTTGAATTCGAACGAAGCCTCGGGGTAGTTCTTGAAGTTGGTGAGTTGGATAGTCCGTAAATACATATTGATGAGGTTAGAAGGTTATGGAAGTAGAGACGCGATTAATCGCGTCTCTACAACTACTAACTACTAACTGCTAACTATTTCAGTCCCAGCACGTCCAATCCCTGATTGAAACGAATGTCTCTCGGGATACCGGACTTGTTGATGCGGTCGAGGTCGTTTTGCAGGTCGCGTTTGATGACGCCGTTGTCCTTGCTGTATTGGGCGGCAAACTCAAAGTCGCCCTCGGCTTGCGTCTTGAGAATCAGCGCGATCCAGCCTTCCATCGCCTTGCGAGCCTTGTCGTAGTTGATGTGGTAGGTGCCGTTGCCGTTGCGGGTGAAGGCGCCATTTTCGAAGAGGTAGTTGTAGCACATCATGTTGGCGATACCGTGGGCCTCGGAAGCACCGAAACGCACAGAACGCAATAAACCGACGATGTAGGTCGTGATAGCATCCTCCACGGAGATGTCGGTGATTTCGCCCTTGTCGATGAGATTGAGCACGAGGTTCAGACCCACGATGTCGGCCTTGGCCTCTTCCCAGCTGGAGTTTTCGGTCTGCATGGCCTCATCCACACTGCCTTTGCCGTTGATGGTCTGCTTCACACCCAAACCGTGCGCCACTTCGTGGAACGTCACATTCCAGAAGAAAGCATCGAAGGTGATATGGTTCTGCTCAGAGGGCTCGATGATGATTTCACCGATGGGTTTCATGATCTTGTCGAACTTAGCCTGCATAGCGTTGCGCAGTTGGAAGCGACGGGAGCCCTTCTTAGCCTGCACGTTGTCGTCATTCGGCAGGTTGATGGCGATGGTTTTGCCCGCAGCGTTGCAGTCGCCGCCGTAGAAGACCACATCATAGAGGTTCATGTCGCAGGTGGTGCCGGGCACGTATTTCTTGTGCGCGGGATCACACGGGAGTTCGCGTTGCAGCTGCGGCAACATCTGCACGAATTTGTCGAGCTTAGTGCTGGCTTCCACATCCTTCACGAGCACGAATGCCTCCCAAGAGGTCTTCACGGAATTCAAAGCGTCGTCATAGTTCTCGATAGGACCGAACACAAAGTCGATGTTGGAGTCGCGCAGATCCATCCAAGCCATGTCGCTGGGATAGTAATCGTTGGTCTGCAGTGATTTTTTGCGCTCTACGAGGTACTTTTTCATCGTAGGATTGTCGGTAATGGCGATAGCCTTGTCGAGCAGCTCACACACGCGGTCGAGTTTCTCCTTGTAAGCCTCATAATAACCGACGGTGATCAGCTTTCCATTCTCGTCACGTTTGAGGATAGTGTAGTGGGAGGATTTCAACGGATCATCGAAAGCATCGTATTCAGCCTTCGTGATGTCCTGCGGGTAGTAGTTAGCCATCGGAGGACGCTCGCCATAGCCGGGCACGAAGGGTTTCTCCGCATCAAGACGGTCCCAAGGACCATAGTTGATCATCGCATACTCCTTCATCCACGGGTCGGAAATGGTGTCGAGGAGGGTTTTATCACCAAAAGTCTGCTCCCAGAAGAGGTCGTCCATAATCTGACCAATCTCGAAGAAGATGGGCAGCAGCTGTTTTTCGCTCTCGGAGAGTTTGGAAAGATCGGCGGTAAGATCGAAATAGGCATATTCCTCCACCTTCTGCTGAAGTTCGCTTTTCTGTTCCTCATTAGGGGTTTCCGCTTTCTTGTTTTTGCATGAAGCAAGAAGGGCGATGCAAGCCAACATCACCATCATTGTAGACATTTTTTTCATATACAGAATTTTAAAATTAAACTC
Source organism: Bacteroidales bacterium (assembly GCA_017633495.1). Classification (GTDB taxonomy): domain Bacteria; phylum Bacteroidota; class Bacteroidia; order Bacteroidales; family WCHB1-69; genus F23-D06. The sequence continues at coordinate 7,679 of JAGBPE010000147.1, forward strand.
ATAAAAATACGAGGGCAAAGATACAATATTTTTTAATGTATCTTTGCCCTTGCATTATACACAATTTATCAACCGTTACACAAAAACGGCCACCTTGCCGCACTGCTTCAGGAAATCGGTGATGGTCTCCTTGGCTTTCTCTTCCGCCTTGATGCGGTTCTCAGGCGTGTTGTAGCGGTTTTCGATTTTCCGTTCCACTCTCTGTATCAGCGGTTTGGCATCGAACTGCACCGCGTTCTCTTCGGCTTCGCTGTCTGACTTGAACCACGACGAAAGGGTCGACTGCGTAAACTCCACGTTGGGCAGACAGACCTTCACAGAATCCGTTCCCTCGATGGGCTGATATTGCACTTTATCCATATCCATGGTCAAGTTCACCTGCTGACGGAGAATCTGCACGCAATCGTGTTTGCGTTTGAAAAGGCCGTTGTCTTTGCCTAACAGGGAACTGCCGATGCCGCTACCGTAGAAAGCATCTTTAGCGTAATCCTCTGTAACTGTGGTGTATAGATACAGAATCCCGATGGGGCGAGTTGCTTCAATCACCGTCGGTGTGTCCTTCAGGGTAATCTCGTTGGTGTCAGCTTTATGTGCGATTTTGCTGATGAGCACCACTGCTGCGACGAGCAGGATGACGATGGTGCTGTATATTACGATTTTCTTGTTCATATTGAGATGATTGGATGAAAAGATGAAAAGATGAGAAGATGAAAAGATGATTGGATGAAAAGATGAGGAGATGAGGTGATGATTTGGGATTAATAGATGAAGATTGGGTGGAGGTTGATGGCTTCGAGGAGGGAGGTGAAAACGGCTTCGGTATTGTGGGTCAGTTCGTCGGCGAGCTGCTTGCGGAGCTGCTCATCCTGATTGACCACCTCTTCGAAGGCCATCGTCTTGATTTGCTGGATGGTGGTTTCGCCCACCTTGTCGCGCAGACCAGTGGAGAGCGTCACAATTTCGTCCTGATTGGTGACGGGGCAGAAGGATTTGTCGATGATTTTAGGCTTTGGCAGCCGAATCTGAATGGTGTCTTCGCCCACAAACTGCAGGTCTTCTTCCTTCATTTCGGTGAGGTCGATGCCGTAACGGATGGTGACGTCCACGGGAATCACGGCCAGCCGTCTGCCGAGCTTCCACTTGGCAGGATTCAGCGACGCGATCTGGGTTTCAGAGTCATAGACGCCCATCTTGCGGATGGTCACCTCGGTGGTGGCAATCTGCGATTGCTCTTGCAGCACGCCCAAAATCTCGTTTTTCTCCGGCAACTTCTTCTCCTCCGGCCTCTTCACCGGCCAAACAATCACCGCCACCAGCACCGCCACACTCGCCGCCAACATAACCCAATATTTCATTCTTCTATTCATATTACCTAATATATTATTCATAATTCATCATTCATAATTCATAATTCATCATTCTACATTCTACATTCCAAAAAAGGGACGCCCTCTTAGACATCCCTTCGTTTCATTCGTTTAAAAATCTCTCACCCTACTGTCCGTCATACACCTTCCGGACACACCGCACGCTTCTCCGGTCGGTCTTATTGGCCTCCACAAAGGTCATCGCGTTACAGTAGTAGCTGATATTCGCACTGGTGGCCGTCACACCGCCGGCGTTGAAGTCGCTGGTCCAAGCCCAGTAATCCGACAGGATGCCTTCGTAGCGGTTGGCTGCGCTGTTGAAGAAACCGCCGCCACGGGCGTTGAAACCGCTGTTCGGCAGGGTGCCGCCGTTGCCGGGTATCCAGTAGCCCTCACCAGCATTCTTCAGCAACATGGCATCGCCGACAAACAGCTGGAGTTCGGAGTAGTCGGCCTCCGTGGGCACTGCCCAACCCGCCGGACAGATACCCTGCACAAACGGTTGTCCGTCGTCGCCGGTGAAGGTCTGCGGGGCGGCAGTACTGTTCTCCGGCACGCCTACCGCGGAGTTCCACGTGTAGAGGTAGCCGAACTTATGGAGGTTGTTCGTATCGTCCATGAAAGTATGGTAGTTGGCAATCGGATTGCCAGCCGCATCGATTTCGTTACGCAGGTTTTCGGTCATCCAACACTGTTGGCCGATACGTTTGGCGTCGTAGAAGTGGCCGTGGTAGGTGACACCCTCGCAAGGAGAGAAGTTCACCACGACCGTCTGGTAGCAGGAGTCCATCGCGGTGTGGCAGGTGTCGTAAAGAATCCACTTGATGGTGTGCGTGCC
>JAGBPE010000148.1 GCA_017633495.1 Bacteroidales bacterium
ACGAAGCCTGAACCCCGTTGTATCGTGATGGGGCGTTTGGAGAACGACTTGAATTTCGAGCCTAAAATTCTTTACGCACCGGCCAATCCGCCTAAGACCATGTCCTACGGAGAGTATTTTGACCAAATAATCAAAGTGACGGACGACGCGGTCTATTTCCTGATGTATCGCAAATCTGACAATTATATTGACAGGATCACCGAATAGCGTTCGAACAATTATCTTCACGTGATTTTATCTCCACGTATCTCGCGTATCTTCACGTATTTTGGCTTAGTAGAAATATACGTGTAGATACGAGCGATACGCGGAGATTATACAAAAAAGGGGACCCTCCCGAGTCCCCCTATATAACTACTAACTGAATTAGTGGTTCTCCTTGAACAGCTTCAGTCTCTCTTCCAGGATCGGGAACTGTCTGCGCGGGGTCAGGGAGACGCAGGCGCGCAAGCCCTCGTTGCGGTCGCTGCCGCAGGTGCTCAACGAGATGGCGCTGACACCGTAGTACAGGAACTCGTGCAGGAGCTCTTCGCTGCTCATGCCGGGATAAGCCACGGTGAAGTAGAAACCATCGGCCAGAGGTTTGTCACCGTCCTTGTCATAGACGATTTCGAAACCGTTGTCCAAGAACATCTTCTTCATGATGGCGGCCTTTTCGCCGTATTCCTTCACATCTTCGATGTAGTTGTAGGTGCCGTCGTTGCAGCCCTTGAGGATGGCAGCCATAGCGTATTGTGCAGAGTGCGCAACGCCGGAGCTGATGGCATAGACGGTGCCGTAGATGATGGCGCGACCCAGTTTCTTCATCTTGAAGTAGGGTTCCAGATCGTCGAACTCTCTGTTGTAGAGTTTCTTGGACATCACCATCAGGGCGATACGCTCACCGGCGTAGCTGAACGCTTTCGAACCGGAGATCAGCAAAGCGTAGTTGTCGGTGTATTTGCCGACGCTCGGCTGGTAAGGCGGGATGCCCGGCGCGGAGATGTTCTGGCGGAAGTCCATGCCGAAATAGGCGAGGTCTTCGAACACGAACACGTCGTACTTGTTGGCCATGTCGCCGATGATTTGCAGTTCCTCTTCGGTGAAGCAGATCCACGACGGGTTGTTGGGGTTGGAGTACATGATGGTGTGGATGTTGCCCTTCTCGAGGTAGCTTTCCAGTTTGGCTCTCAGCTTGGCGCCGCGGTGCTCATAGACGTCGAAAGTCTCGTATTTGAGACCCATGACGCGGTGTTGTTGTTTCTGCACAGGGAAACCGGGGTCGATGAAGAGGGTGGTGTCGCGTTCTTTGCGGCAGCGCACGAAGGTCATGAAGCCAGCCATACCGCCCATCATGGAACCGACGGTCGGGATGCAGTTCTCGGGATCGACTTCAAGGTCGATGAAATTCTTGACAAAGCGTGCAGCTTCCTGTTTCAGGGCGGGAATGCCCTCGATGTCAGGATAGATGGCGGCGACGCCTTTCTTCAGGGCTTCGATTTGTGCCTCCACGCCCACTTGGCACGGCGGCAGTCCGGGAATGCCCATCTCCATGCGCACGAACTCCTTGCCGGAGGCCTGCTCGATCTCGTTGATCAGACGTTTCACCTCACGGATGGAGGCTTTGCCAACGCTGCTGATGCCGCTTTCAGCGACTTTCTTATCCACAATTTCTGCGGGAATCGGTGTATTCTTCATACTGATATATTGAAAGTTATACTTCTGATGTTTAGACGGCAAAGATACATTTTTTTTGTGTACCTTTGCCGTGTTTTTCTTTGTCTAACCTTAAAGAAGCGACACATGAAGAAGTGTAATGGATTTTTGTTTGTTATAACACTGATAATCAATATCTTGCTACTTGTTCCTTTTGCATCGAGAGCGCAAATCAACAAAGATGTGCTGATTGGGCGGCAGTGGGACAAGTTCATTCTCATCAGCATCTATAGAATCCAGGACAGACTGGATTGCTTGGATACCATCGAGCAGATGGCTTTGCGCGAAAAGGACGCCTACCATCTGTTTCGGGCGCGTTATGAACGTGCGGACATTGTGTGGCGGAATAGTCGCATGACCCTCAAAGAGTTGGTGCTCTATCTGGATTCTCTCTGCCGGAACAACGAGGCGGCGCAGTGGAACGATCCCGACTCGCTGCTGTATCGTTCCCTGTATCATTATCTTGAGGGTGTTTTCCTGCAGAACGGGAGTGCTGCGATGAGGCAGAAAAGCGACATCCGGAACACTAATTACCAACAGATGGAGGAGTGGACGTCCACCGATTACTGGGAGGCGGCCAAAACCCACTACCATGCCTGTTTCGACAGCATGCCCGATGACGTTTACCTCAGTTCCGGTAAATGGAACTTCATGATCAATTCGTTGTTGCGTGAGCGGGAGTTGCGCCCGACTCTCTGCGATCTGCTCACCCAGGACTGCATCGAACGTATGCATTCCGACACGACAGAACTCTTATATCTGATCAACAACGCCATCAGTCGGCAGGATCCATATTTCGACCGCAATATTCAGATAGACTATGAGCTGCTGTGGCTCTCTTATTCCCAAGAGTTGCCCGACTGTCCGGTGGAGGGTTCCGAATATTGGAAGGCGGTGGACCAGTTGGAGGCGATTTATGGTCAGGACGAGGCCTTCGATTTCACCCGAGGGATGCTGCTCTACGCCGCTTCCCGACAGCCGGATGCGTCCGGGGAGTGCGGTGCACGGGCAATCGAGTGGTTTCGGAAAGTGCAAACCGAGGGAAGGATCCGCTATTATCGGAAAAACGCCACCTATTTCCTCGAACTGCTGACCATTCCGAGTGTTGAGCTTTTCGATTCCCGAGTGGACCAAACACCGGCTCATAAAATCCGTATTCCATTGGAGTATAGCAATATAGATACACTCTACGTCAGCGTGTTTCCCACCAAGTATGTAGGTTATTCGAACATGGAAAATGTCTCGAGCGAGAAGTATGGCAAATCTCGGAAACTGAAACTCCCTTCAGCGGAGAAATGTGTTCATGCCCAATGTTTTGTGCTGGAAAATAGGCACAACGGAGATCTGAACACTACGGAAGTCTGGCTGGATTCCCTGCCGAGGGGCAATTACAGGTGCTATTTTCATCTTGCGCCTGCATTGGATAGCGCAGGATTGTTGATGAGTACCGATATTCGCGTCACGCGCCTGAAAGTGTCGAATTGGACTCTGAATAACAAAGGCTATGTTGCGGTGAATGACCGCGCTACGGGCGAACCAATCCCCATGCGTCGCGCTTGCTATATGTGGCCGTGGTGGACCAACCGTTTTGGGGAGTATCGTTTCACAAATAATATCGGGCCTATACAATACTTTGGCGAGATGACGATTCATGATGGGAAGTTGCGCGCTGAATATATGCCCGATGACATATTTGGTGGTAGGTATAGCCGACATTATCGGGTGAGTCGTGTGGCGACGGAGCTCTTTACCGACAGGACAATGTACCGTCCCGGGCAGACCCTCTATTTCAAGGTGCTGAGTATGAATACCAGGAAGGGCAAGGTGAAGGCAGGTACTCCGATTTTGGTTCAGCTGAAAGACAAGGATTATCGCGTGGTGGATACGTTGCTTTTGACCACCTCCGAATTCGGGACGGTTGAGGGGCAGTTCAAACTCCCGTCGAACATCGGGAAATATTCGCTGTACGTCTATTATCCGAAAAAAGTGGTTCAGAAAAATGGTCAGCGTTCCTACGTGTGGAACTACAGGAGAGGGTATTCCGATTATTGTCGCATAGAGGTGGCGGAATACAAGCTGCCGACCTTCAAGGTGAAGCTGCTGGAGGATTCCACGCAGGCGGCGTTGGGCGACACGCTCATCATCCGCGGAACGGCCATTGCGCTGAACGGGCAGCCGTTGTATGGCGCCGATGTGGTGCTGAATATTCGCGAAAAAGGCGGATCAACCCGCTATCAGCTGAACACCGACCGCCAAGGTATGTTCGAGTACCGGCATCCGGTTATGAAAACCCCGCCTGGTTATACTTTGGATTTTGAGGCGTTGGTGACCGACCTGAACGGCGAGACCCATCGAGGCTACAAGTCGGCTAACCTATCAAGTAGTTTGCTGACTATCAAAGTGGAAGGGGAGAACGATTACGATTTGGCGTTGAGAGACACCGCCGCCTTCCACATCCGCGCCATGAATTTCTGCAATGTGCCGCAGGAGACGCCGCTGAAGGTTTCGGTGGTGCGGCTACACCCCCCGACCGATTACCTTATACCACGTTTTAAAGAGACGCCAAAGAATTGGCGGCCGATTTACAGCGAGACGGAATCTGCGCGGCAGTTCCCCTATCTTACGATCCAGAGCGATTACAACGAAGCGAAGACTTGGCCCGTGGCGGATACCCTGTTCCGCACCGAGCGCACCTTCCTCACGGATTCTCTGTTTGTGGATATAAAGAGTTGGGGTACAGGAAATTATAAGATTGTGGCGGAAGGGGTGGATAAGTCGGGAAAGCAGGTGTCGCAATACCGGATCTTTACTGTTAACCGTTCCGGAAACGGTCGCTTCGAGACCTACCAGCCGATACGCGTCGCCATTGTTGAGGTGCCGGAAGAGACGGGAAAGCCGCTCACCGTCAGTGTGGGTTCCGTGCTGCACAACGCCGTGATGATCTGCGATTTCTACCAGGGCAAACGCCGGCTTAAAACGCTCCGCATCCCGCTCGACCGCGAGCAGAAAACCGTTACGGTGAAGACGCGGAAGTCGGGCAAACGCGACCTCAATATCTGTGCCCGCATCGTGCAAAACGGCAAGCTCCATAGTGTCACGCAGGGGGTGCTCATCCCCATGGCGAAGAAAGATGAGGAGAAACGGCTGAAGATGTTTGAGGATAATCTGATGAAGATGGAACTGACGCATTACCACGATGTTGCGGAGCCCGGCAGTGAGGAGCAGTGGGAGCTGACCCTGCAGAACGGACATGACAACCCCGAGAAGAATGTGGAGGTGCTGGCCTGGATGATCGATTGCAGCTTGTTTGAGTTGGGCATGAGTGTGCCCAATATTGGCTGGATGAACTATTCCGTCCGAAACCGTTTCCCCAACCGACGGAGTTTTGCCTTCCTGCACAACATCTGGTGTTTAGACCTCTCCAATGATTATAGCCGCTATACCCTTTATCGGGAGAAGTCTTCCGCCTCGCCGATCACACAGCGTTACGAGGATATGCGACAGTTCCAGCCGCAAGTGGTGATGGATGAAAGCATTCGGGAGGTGGTGGTTGCATACGAACCGCCTCTGTTCAGTGAAGATAGGACACCGCGCTCCGACATTTCTGAAATATTGGCTTCGCATGATGGAGTTTCGTCTGTGGACGGCACCATCACCTCCGTGCGGGGCAACCGCAGCGACGGCACCGTCACCATTGTGGACGGGATGCGGGTAAGAGGCGGCTCCGGAATGGCCGTTACCGAGATACCGTCGGGGACAAGACCACCGGAGAGCCAAGACGGGAACCTTCCCTCCGTGTCGAATGTGCGTGTTCGCAGCCACTTCGCCGAGACGGCCTTCTTCTATCCGCAGCTGCGCACCGACGAGCAGGGACGCGTCAAGTTCCGCTTCACGGTGCCCGACCAATACACCCAATGGCAGCTCTTCGCGGTGGGGCACACCAAGGAGATGCGTATGAGCAGTCTGACCGCCTACCTGAAGAGCCGCCGCACGTTGATGTTGCAGACTAACGCGCCGCGCTTCCTCCGCGAGGGCGACACGATGGATTTCGCTGCGAAGCTGGTCAACACCGGAGAGCAGATGGCACGGGGACAGGTGACATTGGAATTTTTCAATGCGGTTGAGAATCAGCCGTTCGAGTTGGCGGCGGGTGCCTCCGCTGAGGTCCATTTCCGCATTGTGGTGCCCGAGGGCGTGCCTGCGGTCAACTACCGAATTGTGGCCCGCTGCACAGAGCCGGCGACGGTGGCTGGCGACGGCGAGGAGAACATCCTGCCGGTGCTGCCCAACCGTATGCTGGTCACCGAATCCTGTCCGTTCGTGGTGCCGGCAAACACCGATACCGCGTTCACGTTCAGTCGGTTCCGCACCTACAGCACCCCGACGATGCAGCCGCTGAGCTACACGATGGAGGTGACAACTAACCCCACATGGCTCGCCATCCAGGCACTGCCGTCGCTGATGCGCTACCCCTACGATTGCAACGAACAGATATTCTCGAAACTCTTTGCAGCCGCCACCGTGCAGCACGCCATCGAGCAGAATCCCGGTCTGAGGGAGGTCTTCCAAAGCTGGCTCGCCGACACGGTGAACGATGCGCTATCGTCTCCGTTGATGCGCAACGAGTCGCTGAAGAGCTTGCTGCTGGAGGAGACCCCGTGGATGAGTGCCGCGCAGAACGAGTCGAAACGGCGACGCGAGACGGCAGAACTCTTCGCCGCCGACCATCTGGACCAGCAGATCAACCGCAATCTCACCAAGCTGCTGCGCAATCAGTTGATCGGAGGCGGCTGGAGTTGGTACGGCACCTACGGTTATTCGCGCTACATCACCGACCATCTCATCGCCGGATTCTACAAGCTGCAGCGTATGGGGGTGGAGGTGCCGATGACCGATAAGATGCTCAAAGAGGCGATTCAAAAGTCCGACAAAGTGCATGAAGAGGACTATAACAACTTCTTGGAGGAACTCAAGAAGAATCCTGACCATCGTACTTTCCTCACCGAGGAGGATGTGCATTATCTCTATGCCCGAACTTTCGCGGGATTGGACAGCGTCTGGTTGTCAGAACCCTACGTTCAGCATCTGATGACTTTGATGATGGTGGATGTCTATAAATCCAATTATACTCACATGGCGGAGGTGGCGCTGATTCTCTATCGCACCGGTAGGGTAGAGCAGGCCAAAGATATTATGGAAACGATTCGCCAGCAGGCGTTTACGGACCGGGAGAAGGGGATGTACTGGCGGAAAGAGTACAAGGGTTGTTACTATCGTTGGTACGAAGCGCCCATTGAGCGGCAGGCGTTGCTCATCGAGGCGTTTGCGGAGATTTCGCCGCGCGACGAGGAACTGACCGCCATGAAGCAGTGGCTGCTGATGCAGAAGGAGGGCAACAGCTGGAAGTCCACCAAAGCTACGGCGGAGGCGGTGTATGCGCTGCTGCTCGGAGCTCCGAAGGATCTGTTGAGCCCCGCCACCACGGTGGTGACGGTCGGCAAAGAGCGTTTTGCCCCTGCGGAAGATCCCCAATCGGAGGCGGGCACGGGCTATCTGCAACAGGTGTGGAATAGGGAGGATATCTCGCAAGAATTGGCGGATATCACGGTGCGCACCGATAGTCAGCATCCCGCTTTCGGAGCCTGTTACTGGCAGTATCTGGAGGTTCCCGACCGTGTGGAGGCTGCCGGCAGCGGTCTCTCCGTGCGCCGCACGCTCTATCATGCGGCTTCGGAGGGCGACGGCAAGGTGGCCGAGCCGGTGACGGACGACAACCCTGTGCGGTTGGGCGAGAAGCTCACCGTGCGGCTGGTCATCACCTCCGACAGGGATTTGGAGTACGTACACGTCAAGAGTCCGCGGGCGGCGGCTTTCGAGCCGTTGAACATCCACGAGCGCGATAGTTGGCGCAACGGTGTGCGCTTGGTGGTGAGTCCCCGCGATGCTGCCACGAACCTCTTCTTCGAGCGCTTCCCGGAAGGCACGATCATTGTAGAGTATGATGTGTTCGCCACGCAGACCGGCGACTTCTCGTGCGGTGCGGCCACAGCCGAGTGTATGTATGCGCCCGAGTATCGCGCACAAAGCAGCGGTCTCAGGGTGCGGGTGCGTTAATTCGCAATTTGTGGTGACATATTTTTAATTTGTGTACTTTTGCCGTTCCATTTCTGAAAATTAATCTGGTATGAAAAAGATATTCGTGTTGATCATGCTTAGCGTGCTGACCGTGTTTCAGGCGCAAGCGGTGCTTAAGGAGAAAGACTTGGCGCAAACCCTCGGCGTGTTGCGTGCCGAGTTGGAGCAGTCCTACAACGAGCAGCAGGCTCTGATGGAGATGTACAAGAAACGCTATGTGGATCAGCACACTGCCCTTGTGCGTATGATGCAGCAGAGCAACCAGATAGCGCTGATGCTCTATTCTCAGAGTGCTGACTTCACCTTCGACATGGCCTACGCGTGTCAGGCGGCCACCGAGCAGTACCGTTCCATGAAGGAGCGCCATATGCCCTACAACAAGATGATTGAGCGGCTGCAGGCGGAGATCGAACGCTACGATGCGCTGATCCAGACGCTGCTCAACCTGCCTCCGAGGTTGCTGCCCAACGGCGAACTCGCCACCGCCCCCGACTCCATCAAGGCGTTGCTGCCCAAGGTGGTGTTCGACACCGCGCATAAGTCGCTCTACATCCTGGACGAGCAGGGATTGGCCGACCGTGAGGCGTGTCTGGATTACGCCACCGCCCTGCGCGATAACTACGTGACCATGCTCGAAAACCTGGAACGCGACCAGGAACATTACGAAATGGTGACCCGACGTGTGGAGAAGCTCAACGCCTACGCGCTCGCCAAATACGACCATATCCAGAAAAATATCTTTGTGAACGGCGGAAACAACTACTTCCAGACGCTCAAACGGTTCAAGAGATACCTTGCTGTAGCGAAAAAAGATGTGGACGACAAGTACAAACCCTTCCAACGCGAGTCGGAATGGCGCGGTCCCATTGTCTTCGGCATCAGCATTTTCATGCTGTTCTACATCGTGTTAGCCAGCCTCTTGAGCTATGCCATCATGCGCTGGCTGATCCCGAGAAAGTGGCAGCTCTTCTTCGCCGACAACCACAAACGGCCCTTTATCACGCTCGCCTGCGGAGTCGCCATCTTCGCCATCTCCATCTCCATTGCCCGCTATTTTGTGACGCAGAACTTCGTGTTGATGGCCATCCGGATGATGACCTTCTTCTCCTGGTTGGTGGAAGCGATTCTCGTCTCCCTGCTTATCCGTTTGGACGACAAACAGATACGTGCCGGTGTGCGTTCCTATACCCCGTTCATCTGTATGGCCTTCATCGTGGTGGTCTTCCGAATGATCTTGATTCCCAATAATTTGGTGAATCTCATCTATCCGCCCATTCTGTTGGGCTTCACGATCTGGCAGTTCATCGTGATGCGGCAGAAAATCACCAAGCTGCCCGACAGCGATATGATCTACACCGTGATTTCGTTGATTGCGATGATTGTCTCCTGTGTGGCCTCTTGGGTCGGTTTCGTGTTGCTGGCCGTGCAGATTATGGTGTGGTGGACCATCCAGCTGGCTGCCATCCAGTCCATCACCTGCATCTACGACATCTTCAAGTATTACGAAGCCCGCCGTCTGCCGCAGAAAATTGCCGCGAACCGCGGGGAGAAGATCCAAAACAAGGAGGATTTGCAGAAGGAGTTCAAGAAACTTCAGCCCAAGATGGAGAAGGGCGAATACATCGGCCAGACTTGGTTCTACGACTTCCTCTACAAGGCGCTGCTGCCGATTATGGCCGTCCTTTCGGTGCCGTTCAGCATCTATTGGGCCGCCAACATCTTCGAGATGTCGTCGCTTTGCCGCAAGGCCTTCGTCTATGTTTTCCTGAACAAACCGGGCATCATCCAGCTGTCGCTCTTCAAGATCTGCCTCGTGCTGGAGCTCTTCTTCCTTTTCCGTTACCTCAATTACGCCTGCCGCGCTTTCTACAAGATGATCAAGAAGCGCAGAAAGAAAAACGACGTCCTTCAGCGTTCCAGCAACATCACGCTGGCCAACAACGTCATTTCCATCTTGGTTTGGGGCTTCTACGTGATTGCGGTCATGATGATTCTGGAGGTTTCGGGCAAGGGCATCTCCATCGTGATGGCGGGTCTGGCCACTGGTTTGGGTTTCGCTATGAAGGACCTCTTGGAGAACTTTGTCTATGGCGTGATTCTGATGACGGGCCGACTGCGTGTGGGCGACTATATCGAGTGCGACGGGGTGCAGGGCAAGGTGGAGAGCATCAACTACCAGAGCACGCAGATTGTGACGCTCGACGGCTGTGTGATCGCCTTCCAGAATGCTGCGCTCTTCAGCAAGAATTTCAAGAACCTGACCCGCAACCACGGCTATGTGCTGGTGAAAATCCCCGTGGGCGTGGCCTACGGCACCCATGTGGAAAAGGTGCGTCAGTTGCTCATTGAAAACCTCGAACCGCTGGCGGTGAAGAATGCCGCCGGCAAGTCTATCGTCGATACCAAGCAGGGCTTTTCCGTGTTGTTCGACAACTTCGGCGAAAGCAGTGTGGACCTCTTTGTGGTCTGCTGGGCGCTAGTGGAAGAGAAGGCCGGTTTGGTGGCGCGTGTCAAGGAGGTGATTTACAATACGCTGAACAATAACAACATAGAAATCCCGTTCCCGCAAAGAGAGGTGCGTGTGAGACACCTGGAGAGTTAGCAGTTAGTAGTTAGCAGTTGAATGTTGCAGAATCTCGGACTTTTCGGGCTTTTTCTCGGCTGTCTGCTCTCGGCCACCATCATTCCCTTTTCGTCGGAGGCGCTGGTGGCGGGCGCGTTGCTGCTCGACTACTCCCCGTGGACGGTCATCCTCGTGGCCACCTTGGGCAACACCATCGGCGGTATGACCTGCTACCTGTTGGGGTGGCTCTGCAAGTGGTCGTGGATCGAGCGGTTTCTGAAGGTGAAGGAGGAGACGATGGCGAAGGCGAGTGCGAAGGTCGAAAAGTACGGCTCTTTCGCCGCGCTGCTCACCTGGTTGCCCATTATCGGCGACCCTATCGCAATTGCTATGGGATTGATGCGCACACGCGTGGTTCCCACCACTGTGTTGATGTTCATAGGCAAAGGTGTACGCTATATGGTGGTGGCGTGGCTGCTCAACGCCATCGTGTTGTAATGAGTGGAGAATATCGGATTCGAACCGACGACCCCTTGATTGCGAACCAAGTGCTCTACCAGCTGAGCTAATTCCCCATTGCCAAAGCGGCGGCAAAAATACACTTTTTTTTTACGCTTTTGTCTGGTTGGCGACGCCCTCCTGCTTGGCTTTCAGCTCCTCTTCGGAGAGGCCGAGATAGCGGTCGCTGATCACCTGCATTTCGTTGTCCAGTTCCAGCAAATAGGGCACGCCGGTAGGGATGTTGAGCTTCACGATATCCTCGTTCGACATGTTCTTCATGAACTTGATGATACCGCGGATACTGTTGCCGTGGGCTACCACCATCACCTGCTTGTACTCGCGCAGCGACTCCACGATGTTGACGTTCCACAAGGGGATGATGCGCTTGGTGGCGTCCATGAGGGATTCCGTGGCGGGACGGGCGGCTTTGAACTTCACGTCCTGGTAGCGGATGTCGAATTTCGGGTGGCGCGGATCGTCGTCGGCCAGCGGCTGAGGTTGCACATCGTAGCTGCGGCGCCACTTGGTGACCTGCTCTTCGCCGTAAACGGCCACGGCTTCCTTCTTGTTCTGTCCTTGCAATGCTCCGTAGTGCTTCTCGTTCAGGCGCCAGGTCTTGTACACCGGCAGCCACATTCTGTCCATCTCCTCCAACACGTAGTTGAGGGTCTTGATGGCGCGTTTCAGGTAGGAGGTATAGGTATAGCGGATGTCGAGCCCGGGTTCGTCACGCAGGATGCGGCCCGCCTGTTTCGCCTCTTCCACGCCCAGGGGGGTGAGGTCCACATCGGTCCAACCTGTGAACTGGTTCGACAGATTCCATTCGCTTTGTCCGTGTCGGATTAATATCAGTTTGTACATTTGTTAGGTTAGAGGTTATAGTTTGTTATTCTCGTTGGGGAAGACAATGGTGGGTTTGAAGGTTTTCGCCTCTTCGAAATCCATGGAGGCGTAGGAGATGATAACCACCACGTCGCCGACGGCGGCTTTGCGGGCGGCGGGACCGTTGAGGCAGATCACGCCCGAGTCTTTCGCCCCTTTGATGACGTAGGTCTCCAGACGCTCGCCGTTGTTGGCATTCAACACCTGAACCTTCTCGTTTTCAATCAGATTGGCGGCCTCCATCAGCGTCTCGTCAATGGTGATGCTGCCCACATAGTTCAGATTGGCCTCCGTGACGGTGGCTCTGTGGATTTTGGATTTCAGTATTTCGATATTCATTTTTTTTCTTTTTTTGCCACCCCACACTGCGCTCCTTCGTCGCTTATGTGGGGTTATTAGCACTTCGTGCTTCTTGTCCCTTCGGGACTGCTCAATGAATGATGTTTATATTAATTAAGTCTTTATCGATACTCTCTTCTCATCTTTTCATCTCCTCATCTATACTGAACGTTATCAATGAGGCGGACGGGTCCTACATACACCGTGATGAATCCCATCACGCCGTGGGGGTTGTCGAGGGTGTCGGCGGTGAGGAGGGTCTGGGCGTCGGCAAGTTCGAAGTAGTCGAGTTGGAACTCGGGAACTTTGGCGATTTCGCTCTCCACAAAGGTCTTGATCTCCTGCAGGCTGTTAAACTGCTTGGAGGCTTCCAGGATGCGGTGGATGTTGGCGGCGGTCTCGAACTCGTGGGCCGAGAGGCGGCGGTTGCGGGAGCTCATGGCCAGTCCGTTGGGCTCTCTCACGATGGGGCAGGGGATAATCTCGCTGAGGATGCGGCATTGGCGGCACATCTCGCGGATGACGGCAATCTGCTGGTAGTCCTTCTCGCCGAAGTAGGACTTGTGAGGGCGAACCCACTCCAACAGGCGGCGCACAATAACGCCCACGCCGTTGAAGTGTCCTGGGCGGGCGGCACCTTCCATCACGTTGGCGACGGTACCGAAGTCGTAAACCTCGCTGGGGGCCACGGGGAAGACCTCCTCCACGCTGGGGGCGAAGACGTAGTCGGCTAGGTTGCCGATCAGTTGCACGTCAGCCTCAAGGGTGCGGGGATACTTCTCCAAGTCCTCGGCGTTGTTGAATTGCGTGGGGTTCACGAAAATGGAACAGAAAACCACGTCGTTCTCCTCGTGGGCGCGACGGATAAGGGAGATGTGTCCCTCGTGAAGGGCGCCCATAGTCGGCACCATGCCGATGCTTTTGCCGGCAGCACGCTCGTGCACGGCTATTTCCAAAAGTCTCTCAACGGTATTAATTATTTCCATAACAACGTATTGTTCAATTACTTACGGGCAAAAACCATTTTGCCAAAAACGGTCGCAAAGGTATAATTTTTTTTGACATGGAATCATACTAAAAC
>JAGBPE010000149.1 GCA_017633495.1 Bacteroidales bacterium
ACATTCGGCTTGCCCACGATGGCGATACGCGGCAGGTCGTCAGGCAGGTCGTCCTTGTCTTTGGAAAAATGTTTCACCACCTCGTCGAGCAGATCGCCCGTGCCACTACCGGAAACAGCGGAAATGGGATAGATATCGCCAATTCCCAAAGCGTAGAACTCGGTGTAATCCAAGTAGTTGCTCGGACTGTCGATTTTGTTCACCGCTAAGTAGTAGGGCTTCTTAGACTTGCGCAGAATGTCGGCAATCTCCTCGTCCAGCGGGGTCAGTCCCTCGCGACCATCGACCATAAAGACGATGACATCCGACTCTTCGATGGCCAGTGCCGCCTGCTTGCGGATTTCAGACTCGAAAATGTCGTCCGAACCGACCACATAGCCGCCCGTGTCGATGACGGAAAAGTCGTAGCCGTTCCAGTCGGACTTGCCGTAATGGCGGTCGCGCGTCACGCCCGCGGTTGCATCCACGATGGCCTCACGCGCCTGTATCAAGCGATTGAAAAAGGTCGATTTGCCCACATTCGGCCGACCGATTAACGATAGTATGTTTCCCATTCTTTATTTACTTAAACTATGACTAATGACTTAGATTGTTGGCTGTTGGCTCTAAGCTCCTAAACTTCTAAACTCCTAAACTCCTAAACTCCTAAGCCTTTAAAGAACATTCGCCAGCTGCTCCTTCAACTTCTCCAACTCGTCCTTCATACGGACCACAATCTGCTGGATATCAAAATCGTTGCTTTTGGAGCCCATCGTGTTGATTTCGCGGCCGCATTCTTGCACGATGAAGCCGAGTTTTTTGCCGTTTGACTGATTCTCGTTCAATGTTTCGATGAAGTAGTTGCAATGCTTGCGCAGACGGACTTTCTCTTCCGTAATATCCAGTTTCTCCAGATAGTAGAAAATCTCTTGTTCCAGACGGTTCGGGTCGTATTGCACTTTCGGAGCGAGCTCCTTCAGCGAGTTTTCGAATTTCTCGCGAATCTTGACGATACGGTTTTCCTCGAACGGCGTCACTTCGTCAATCATATTACGAATCAGCGTGATGCGCTTGACGAAATCCTGCTCCAGCACCTTTCCTTCGGAAATACGGAACTCGTTTAGCTGACGGCAAGCATCGAGAATGGCGGCTCTCACAGCCTCCCAAAGCTCGTCGCTCACCTCCTCTTGCGGGGTGGAGACCACGTCTGGCATCCGCATCACATGCAGGAAAATGTCGCTCTCAATGGGATTTTCCAATTCGTTGGACAACTCCTTAACCGTCTGATAATAAGACTTTGCAAGCTCCTTGTTGATGGTTACCGAGCTGCTGACGGATCTGTTTTCCACCGTAATGGTGAAATCCGCCTTGGCACGTTCCAGCTCCTTGGAAAGAATGGAACGGATGTCATTTTCGTAATTCTTGAAAAGCAGCGGAATGCGCGTGTTCAGATCCAGTTGTTTGCTGTTCAATGTGCGGATTTCCACCGTAACGCACTTTCCGCAAGTCTCCACTACCGCCCGACCGAAGCCGGTCATTGATTTAATCATATCAAAACTTGTTAAAACAGAAAAAAAGGCAGGTCTTTCTTCGGCCTGCCTTTTTATAAATATCTTATACTAAATTATTTAACGATCAACTTTTGAGTTGAAATACCTGTATTAGTACGAATGGTCACCATATAGATGCCGCTGTTGAGTTGTTTCACAGGGATATTGATGAGGTTGTAACCTTCCATCACTTCAACATCACTGTTATAAACCATTTGACCCATCAGGTTCATTACGGAAATTTGACCATTTTCAGCATTTTCAGCAGAGAAAGTAACATTCACGGATTCAGATGCAGGGTTCGGATACATCTTCATACCGGAGATGTTTCTGTTGTTAATACCTGTTGAGTCAATCCATAATCCTTGCCAAACCTCATCGATGTTGTTATAGACACCAATTTCATCAGCATCAATAGAGAAAGCATAGATGTAGGATTCTGCCTGAGACATGGAAACACTATTCTCCTTGATTTCAGAACCAGGAGTATAGTCTTGTTGCCACCACATGTTGATCTTTCCATTCACGATATTGGCTGCAAGTGCCGGGAAAACGCTTTCGCCTTCGCTTTCAACAAAATCACGCATCATTGAAATGGTGAAATCTGTATCTTGGAGAGCAGTCCACTGCCAATCGTTAATGTAATAACACTCCTTATTATAGGACAGCCAGCTAATTCCATTGTCCCAAGAAGAGCCATTGTCATTGGATTTAGTAGCGAAAACACCGCGGAAATAAGCACCAGCTTCAACCTCAACAAACGGGAAGTCCAAAAGTTGAGTGAAAACTAAATAGACTTTACCATTCTTAGCCAAAAGTTGAGGCATAGAGACAGCTGCCACACCGTAACCCGGAAAATCTCCATTGTTGATATAATAAGCACCACCGTCACCCGTCAGGTCATTACGATGGAACACCTTATAACCAGCAGCTTCCAAAGAATCAGAATTCAAAGCCTCTTTTGTACCAGCCAAAATAGGTTGCATAGACTCGTTCCAATAGAGCATGTCATCATAACCAGGATAATAAGAATAAGAACCATCGCCGAGCACATCATTGAAGAAACGGGTAATACCGAAAGCAATGTGTGCCATGCCATTGTCATCAAGTGCTACTGCACAGCAGCCATCAGACACATAGGGAGTATCAAGAACTGCAGTGGTGTTCTCTTTGTAACGCTCGATTGGGTTCTTGGCAATGACGGTCTTAGTGAAATTCACACCATTGTCGGTGGATTTCCACAAGAAGACATCAGAAGTGGAGGGAGCATTAAGAATAGCCACAACATTGTCCTTTGCAGTGATAGCATAAGCATCGCCGCTGAAGCAACGCACTTCGTTGGAAGTCACATTACCGACGATACGCGGATCTTCCCAAGTAATGGTGTTATGAGAAGGATCGAAAGTACCACGATAGTAAACAAGACAGGTATTGATACCTTGATAATACATACCTGTATCGGACTCTGTGCAGCAGATAAGGTGGACAATGTTGCCAGAAGAAGCCAAAGCCGGCCACAAGAGAGCTGTTGAAGTCGCAGGCTGACCATTGCTATTAATACCAGAGATGGAAGGTCCTTGTAAATTGGTGAATGTCCAGTTTTGAGTACCTTTTTGAGGACAAATACCAATAACAAGAGCTGAGCTACCATTATGAGCGGCAGTGATTTCAGCATCACCCACACAAGTGATAGTACCCCAACCCGTACGAGTGTTCTCGATTCTGTCGGTGCTGGTGGAGGCGTTCACCCAGCTGGTACCGTTGTAATAGTTGTAACCAGTACCGCGGCTTTGAGCAGTAGAACCATTGGTCGTCCAAACTGCTGAAATAGTACCATCATTATGAGCCACCATCTTCTGAGCCATAGAACCATTAGACTGGAGGTCATAATACGTTGTGCCAATATAATTGTGGCTGACGGTACGCATCATCGGAGCGATATTTTCGGGAACAGCAGTTTCACGACCCGAAATCGTCTTCGTTACCAATTGCACATTGCGAACATCAGTTGTTCTCTTCATGTCTTGTGCAAATACAGCGCTAACTAAAAAGAGCGCAGAAACAGCAAGTAAAATTTTCTTCATAACTTATGATTTTTGGTTTATAAATGAATTACATTTTTAAATACAATACATTCAGGAAAGTGAAAATTCACTCATCCTGAATGTATTGAATATAGATTAATTTGTTACTTTCTTACCAGCTGCGTAATTGATTTTCAGTGCATTATTTTTACGCAACTCTTGTTTGATAGTGTTCACGTAGCGCATTTGAACATCCTGGTCAACCTTCAGTGAGAACGTCAAACGGTCTCTGTCTTGGGCATCGCGGGACTCCTTTTCGGTACCGATGAACTCACGCACATCTCTCACGAGTTCCTCAGACTTGATAGTTTGGTCGTTCAGCTGAACGGAAACCTCACCAGGGGGCAGAGTGTTCTCGTTTTTATTGAGAGGGGCACCGATGTAGATATTTGCCACGAGGGATTTTTTCTCCAGCTTTTGGATTTCAGTGGCTTTCGGCGGGGTGAAGTGCACTTTCAAAGAGGCCTCACGCATCGTCGTAATCACCATGAAGAAGAACAAAAACATGAAGATAATATCAGACATGGAACCCATGTTGAGTTCGGGTGTCTCTTTTTTTCCTTCTTTTCTGAATCTTGACATAATCTTAAGCTTTTAAGGTTACTTGGCACCGTTGGAACCGTAATCGATAGGCGGAGCCTCGGAAATACTCATGGGGATAGCGGTAGTGACGGCTCGTTGCGCAGCGGAATCCAAACCATCGAATTTCTTACCGAAATATTCGAGGGCGGTTTCGTCACGAAGTTCGTTCACAGCGCGTTGCAACTCGTTCTGCACTTGCACATACATGTTGTAACTGGTACCCTGGTCATTGGTCAGGGAAACCACACCCTTTGACACAGCGAAGTCACCGATACCGTCAATGGCTTTGCTCTGTTTTTCAGGCAAAGAGGGATCGTTGGTGGGATTTGCGAAGAACTCCTTGGCTCTGGCCTTCAAGTCTCCAATCATGATGACATCTCCGTTCACAGAGATTTCATCACGGAAATTCACCAATACGTTCAAGACATTTCTCTTATTGATATCCACCTTCAAATCCTTGGCATCTTCCGCTTTTGGAGGCGGGAGCTTTCTCGGAATACCTTGCTCCGTGTTGATGGAGGAGGTAAGCAGGAAGAAGGTCAACAGCAGAAAGGAAATATCTGACATTGCGCCTGTATTCAATCCTGGTGTTTTTCTTTTACTCATGTTAGTTTCTGTTTTTAACGGCGTTCATAATTAAGGAGACAATAATAGACAATATTGCTCCGAACAAACATACATAGACTGTAAACACAGCTGCGTTCACCATCTTGTAACCAGAACCTGTCATGCCAGCCTTGATAGCTGAGGGGCTGAGGGTAGGCGTACCTACTGCATAGCCGATAATGAAAGTCACAACCAGCAACAGCAGAGCCACCAAAATTTTGTAGGAGGTCTTGAAGTTGACGATCATGTTGGTCACCAAGAAGAACACCATCAAAGCGGCGGCACCGATACCAAGAATGTAGGTCAAAATGATGAAGAAGTTCTGCAGAGAAGCGCTCTTGCCGAAGCTCTTCAAATCGGTTTGATAAGCCTCCCAGTCGGAAGCCTTCTTGGATGCGGAGGGGTTGTCGCTGATGCCTTGAGCCTTAGCCAGCATAGCGTTGGAAGATTTGATATAATTACGCTCCACCAAATATTGTTGTTTGATAGCGCTATAATCTTCGTTCACTTTTTCCACATAACCTTCGAGGTCTTTATAAGTATTCACACCATTGAAGCCATCCACATATTTCTGCTTGTTCTCGCTCTTGGCAAAAAGGGCTGCAGAACGTTGCGGGAAATTGGCTTTGTAAGCTTCGAAGGAATTCTCATCCAAATTCTTAAGGTCTTGAAGATAGGTGTAAAGGATATCTTTTTCCATCTGGACACCTTTAAGATTGGTGCTGCGCTCCTGATTCTCTTTTTGATATTTTTCAACCACAGAAGGGAGGGTCTCCAGGGTAGCCGCTTCAAGGTCTGCCACCAGTTGGGGTGACTGAGCCCGCACATCCTGTGTTTGGATGTACTCCGTCTTCTTGTCTGCATCAAAAGAGAAGAAGGAGAACGCAACAGCCAAACAGCAGGCAAGTATTGCGACTGCAAATATGACGATAGTGATGATTCTATTTTTCATTATACAACGCTTTAAAATTATTGTATATATTATATAATAGAGGTCTTCAGACCTTATTTATTGTTTTTATTTTTAACCAGAATATCCATGAAGGAGATGGTGGCGTCTTCCATATCATTGACGATAGCGTCGATACGGGTAAGGAGGTAGTTGTAGAACACTTGCAGAATCATGGCGGTGATCAAACCGAACACGGTGGTCAACAAAGCCACTTTCATACCACCAGCGACGATGGTCGGGGAGATATCACCTGCGCGCTCGATATCATCGAATGCCTGCACCATACCGATGACGGTTCCCAAGAATCCCAAGGAAGGAGCAAGGGCGATGAACAAGCTGATCCAAGTCATATTGTTCTCCAGTTTTGCCATTTGGACAGCACCGTAAGCAGTGAGGGATTTTTCGACTGACTCGAGGCCTTCATCATAGCGGTCGAGACCTTGATAGAAGACAGCGGCGAGAGGTCCTTTGGTGTCGCGGCAGAGTTCTTTAGCGGCATCAACACCTTTAGTTTTAAGAGTGTTCTCGATTTTATCCAAAAGTTTCTTTGAATTTACTGAAGAAAGGTTGAGGTAGAAAATACGTTCAATGACGAAAGCCAAACCTAAGATCAAGCAGATCAACACAGGGGTCATCCACACGGCACCACCCTGGATGAATTTGTCTTTCAAGGTATAGTGCAGACTTTGATTGATAGCATCATCGGGATCTTCAGACAATTCAGCTTGAGCTTGAGCGGTTGCGGGAGCCTCAGCAACTTCGTCAGCCACCTGCTCGGTAGCGGCAGCTTCGTCAGCTTTTTGTTTTTCTTGAGCAAATGCTGTGTTTGCAATACCGAAGGTTAAGAAACCGAAAACGGTAAGTAAGGCGATAAGCTTTTTCATAATTGATTTTGATTTGTTGAAATTAAATTATTTTTACTTTATTGATTTTCAGAACATTACGTCTTGGCGGAGAGAATGGGATTCGAACCCATGAAGCGCTTTTGGCGCTTACGCGCTCTCCAGGCGCGCGCCTTCGACCACTCGGCCATCTCTCCAAAATTTCAGGGTGTAAAAATACATTTTTTTTCAATCCCTCTACCACTTTTTTCAAAAAAAAATTCAACGTCTGAAAATCAGTGTTTTCGGTTGCTTTATTTTGTATCTTTGCCGCATATTAAAATTACATCTATATTCTTTAAAAAATAACATATTTAATTGGTTATGAAAGAAGTACACAATTTTAACGCAGGACCTTGCGTCCTTCCGAAAGAGGCTGTTGAATCCACAATCAACGCTATCCGCAATTTTGACAACACCGGTATCGGTCTGATGGAAATCTCTCACCGTACCCCGGGTTGGGAAAGAGTGATGGCAGAAACCCGCCAACTTTGGCGCGATTTGCTCAACATCCCCGACAATTACGAAGTGCTTTTCCTCGGCGGTGGCGCCAGCACACAATTCTTCACCGTGCCCGCTAACCTGCTGAAGACCAAAGCCGCCTACCTCCAAACCGGCGTTTGGGCAAAGAAATCTGCAAAAGAAGCCAAAAACTTCGGTAAAGTAGAGATCGTGGCTTCTTCTGAAGACAAAACCTACAACTACATCCCGAAAGGTTGGACCGTCCCCGCTGACGCCGACTATTTCCACATCACCACCAACAACACCATCTACGGTACCGAAATCCGCAAGGACTTCGCTCCCGAAGAGATCAACAATGTGATGCTCGTCGCTGATATGTCTTCCGACATTATGAGCCGTCCCGTCGACGTGACCAAATATGGTCTCATCTACGGTGGTGCCCAGAAGAACGTCGGCCCTGCCGGTGTCACTTTCGTCATCGTGCGCAAGGACATCCTCGGCAACATTGGCGACCGCGCTTACATGAACCCGCTGCCGACAATGGTCGACTATCGTACGCACGCTGCAGAGGAAGCCAAGAACATCTCTATGTTCAACACTCCTCCCGTGCTGCCCATCTTCGTGATGCACGAAACCCTCTTGTGGCTCAAGAACACCATCGGCGGTGTGGCTGAGATGAACAAGATCAACGTGAAGAAATCCAACCTGTTGTACGACGAAATCGACCGCAACAGCATGTTCGTGGGCACTGTCGCTGACAAGGCTGACCGTTCCATCATGAACCACTGCTGGGTGATGGCTCCCGGTTACGAAGACAAACAAGACGCTTTCATGGCCTTCGCCAAAGAGCGCGGTATGGTTGGCATCAAGGGTCACCGCTCCGTCGGCGGCTTCCGTGCTTCCCTCTACAACGCTTGTACCGTCGAAGACGTTGAAGCTCTCGTGGCTTGCATGCAAGACTTCGAAAAAGCAAACAAATAATTTTAGTTAGCAGTTAGTAGTTAGTAGTTAGCAGTTTTAGCTGGCTACTAACTATTTTTATCATTTAAAACACGAAAGTAATAATGAAAGTATTAGTTGCAACCCAAAAACCTTTCGCGAAAGCCGCTGTGGATGGCATTCGCGCTATCGTGGAAAAAGCTGGTTATGAACTGGTTCTGCTCGAGAAGTACGAAACTCCCGAAGAACTTTACGCAGCAGTCGCTGATGTGGACGCTATGATTGTCCGCTCCGACAAAGTCACCGCTCAGGTGATCGACGCCGCCAAGAACCTCAAGGTAGTCGTTCGTGCTGGGGCCGGTTTCGATAACCTCGACCTCGCCGCTTGTACCGCCAACAACATCGTGGCTATGAACACCCCTGGTCAGAACTCCAACGCTGTGGCAGAACTGGCTCTCGGTATGATGATTTACATGGCCCGCAACACCTTCAAACCCGGCACCGGTGCTGAGCTGAAGGGCAAGAAGGTCGGTATTCAGGCTTACGGTAACGTGGGTCGCCTCGTGGCTGAAAAAGCCCGCGCTCTCGGTATGGATGTTTGGGCATTCGACCCGTTCGTCCCGAAAGAGAAGATGGAGGCTGAAGGTGTCGTCGTTCCCGCTACCCTCGAAGATATGTATAAGAATTGTAACTACATTTCCTTGCATATCCCCGCTAACGACCAGACCAAAAAGTCCATCAACAAAGCGCTTGTCGGTCTTATGCCGAAAGGTGGCTGCGTGATCAACACCGCCCGCAAGGAGGTCATCAACGAAGAAGAGCTCATCGCTTTGATGGCTGAGCGTGAAGACCTTAAATACTGCACCGACATCGCTCCCGACGCAATGGAGGAGTTCAGCAAATTTGAAAAACGCTTCTTCGCCACCCCGAAAAAACAGGGTGCCGAAACCGCTGAAGCCAATATCAATGCTGGTCTGGCAGCTGCCACCCAGATTGTGAACTTCTTCGTCAATGGCGACAAAAAGTTCCAAGTGAACAAATAAGAAAATTAATATTTCTTAATAATTGTAGAGACGTGCTGTGGCGCGTCTCTACTTTTTTTGTACCTTTGCGCCCTCAAAAAATTGGCTATGACATTTAAAAAATACACCCTGATTCTTGGTTTGTGCCTCGCGGCGCTGTTCTCATACGCACAACATGGTGTGATCAAAGGTTTCACTTACGACGAGTCCTCCGGCGAGTCTCTACCCTACTGCTCCATTCAGCTGTTGGGCACCTCTTTCGGAGCGTTGTCAGACGTTACCGGTGCCTTCCTCATCAACAAAATCCCTGCCGGCACCTACACCGTGAAAGTTTCGCTTTTGGGTTACAACGACCTGTTCGATACCGTTGAAGTCACCTCCAATGGCCTTCTGACCAAGCGCTACAGCATCTCCCCGAGTTCCCAAACCCTTGAAGCAGTGCAAATTGTGGGCGAAAACACTCGAAAAGAGCAGGAAACCCGCACCTCCGTCATCAGCGTCACCCCGAAAGATATGAGCAAAATGCCGGCCATCGGCGGTCAGCCCGACTTTGCGCAGTACTTGCAGGTTTTGCCCGGCATTATCTCCACCGGTGACCAAGGCGGACAGATCTACGTGCGCGGCGGTACACCCGTGCAGAACATGCTGCTGCTCGACGGTGTCATCCTCTTCAATCCGTTCCACTCCATCGGTATCTTCTCCGTCTTTGACATGGACATCATGAGCAGTGCGGATGTCTACACCGGCGGTTTCGGTGCGGAATTCGGCGGCAGAATCTCCTCTGTGATGGACATCAAAACCCGCGACGGTAACAAGAAACGCGTTTCCGGTAAAGTGGACCTCAGCAATATCGGGGCACAATTGCTGCTCGAAGGCCCGATCGTGAAACTCAAAGACGACCGCAAAACCTCGTTAAGCTTCATTCTCTCTGGAAAAGGCTCCTACCTCGAACAATCCTCTAAAGTGTTCTATCCTTACGTAAAAGACGCCGATGGTCTCCCCTATACTTTCCTTGACCTGTACGGCAAAATCACGCTTGCCACGAAAAACGGTACCCGTTGGAATCTCTTTGGTTTCAACTACACTGACCGCGTCAATTACAGCTCTGTAGCAAAATACGGCTGGGACAACTGGGGTATCGGAACCAACTTCCTGATTGTGCCCGGCGATGCGCCCACTACCATTGAGGGCTCCTTGGCCTATTCGAAATACGCCTCCGAGCTGCAGGATGTCAATTACGACCCGAAGAGAAGCTCCATGGACGGTTTCACTTTCGATCTGGGATTTAATTACTATTTGGGTATGAGCCTGTTGAAGGTCGGTTTGGATGTTGTGGGTTACAACACCAATTACGAATACTACACCATCTACCATTCACAGCGCAACATTGAGGACCACACCACAGATATGTCTTTGTATATAAAGTACAAATATAATTTCCGCAACAAACTTTTGATTGAGCCGGGCTTCAGATTGCAATATTATTACTCTCTCGGCGAAGTCTCCCCCGAGCCGCGTTTGGCTATCAAATACAACATTCTCAAGAACTTGCGTTTGAAACTGGCGGCGGGTATGTATTCACAGAACTTGGTGGCTGTCAGCTCCGACCAGGATGTGGTGAACCTGTTTAACGGTTTCATCTCCTCGCCGTTAGAAAACGATCTGCTTCCGAACACTATTCTCAATGACGACAAGGAGATCAAAGGTCGTCTGCAGAAAGCGCAACATGCGGTGTTGGGTCTGGAATACGACCCCATCAACAACCTGAGTATCAACGTTGAAGGCTATTTCAAGAACTTCTCCCAACTCATCTCCGTCAACCGTTACAAGATGGTGGAAGACGACTACGATTTCATTTGGGAAAAGGGCTACTCCTACGGTGGCGATGTCTCTGTAAAATACGAGAACAAAGGCGTTTACCTCTGGTTTGTCTACTCTTTGGGCTGGGTGAAACGTTATGACGGCGTCATTACCTATTACCCGCATTTCGACCGTCGTCACAACATCAACTTGGTGGCCTCCTACGCCTTCGGCAAACGCCGTTCTTGGGAAATCAACTGCCGTTGGAACTTTGGTACCGGCTTCCCGTTCACGCAGACGCAGGCTTATTATCCGCACTACGATCCTACGGATATCAGCGATAACTACGTCACTACCAATGAGGATGTTTACTTCATGCTGGCTGAATTCAACCAAGCCCGTCTGCCCAGCTACCACCGTCTCGACCTCGGCGCGAAGAAAAAATTCTTCCTGACCCAGCGTCAGACTCTGGAACTGAGCTTGTCAATGACCAATGTCTATAACTACAAGAACGTCTTCTACGTCAACAGAACCACGAACGACATCATTTATCAGTTGCCGTTCCTGTATTACTTTGGATTGACGTGGCGGTTCTAATTGGGAGTTAGCAGTTAGTAGTTGGGAGTTGCAGGGTAAAAGTCCTTTTTTTGCGATTTTTTGGGATTATAGCTTATTTGTTTCGTTCAAAATAATAGCCAATAAAACATTAAAAATATTGTATATGTTTGATAATCAATACGATATTTTGTTATCAAAAAAAATTGTTTAATGTGTTGATTAATTGAAAAAAAGTGTATTTTTGCGCCATCAAACAACGAACGGATCGGTAGTTCAGTTTGGTTAGAATACATGCCTGTCACGCATGGGGTCGCGAGTTCGAGTCTCGTCCGGTCCGCAAAAAAGGAGAAACAAATTGTTTCTCCTTTTTTCGTTTTTATCCCCTCATATCTTCATATCCTCCCCTATTTCCTCTCTTAACTGCTAACTCCTAACTGCTAACTCCTAATTGTCTCTCACGCACCTCACCGAATGCCCGTA
>JAGBPE010000150.1 GCA_017633495.1 Bacteroidales bacterium
CCCAGGGTTGTGGCGCCCGTTCCTTGCACCTTACCCTTGGCTACCGAGCTCTTGCCCCTAACGGGGCCGTTCAAGGAAGAAACCTGAAACTTGAAACCTGAAACCTGAAACTATGAACCAGTATCTCTCCCTCCCCTCCCCGTGCTACATCCTTTCGGAGGAGGCTTTGTTAGCAAACCTACAGCTGCTGGACCTCGTGAAGAAAGAGGCCGGCGTGAAGATAATCTGCGCACTGAAAGGCTACGCCTTCTGGCCATCATTTCCGCTCATCGCCGAATACCTCAGCGGCGCGACTGCCAGCTCCCTGAACGAGGCGCGGCTCATCGCTGAGGAAATGGGCTGCGAGGCGCACACCTACGCGCCCGTCTATACCGAACAGGACTTCGAGCAACTGTTGATGTACAGCAGTCACCTGACCTTCAACTCGTTGACGCAGTACGACCGGTTCCGCGACCGCGCCGCCGCCTTCCCCAAGAAGGTCTCCCTCGGACTGCGCATCAACCCCGAATACTCGGAAATCGAAACCGACCTCTATAACCCCGCCGTTCCCGGTTCCCGTCTGGGCATCCTGCGCGACGACATGCCCGACACCCTGCCCGAAGGCATCGAGGGACTGCACTTCCACGTGCTGTGCGAGAACGACAGCTACGCCCTCGAACGCTGTCTGAAGGCCACGGAGGAGAAGTTCTCCGACCTCATCAAGCAGTGCAGATGGTTCAACATGGGCGGCGGTCACCACATCACCCGCGCCGACTACGACATCCTGCACCTCATCGGGCTGCTGCAGGACTTCCGCAGTCGCTACCCCAACCTGGAGGAGGTCATCCTCGAACCAGGCGAGGCCGTAGGCTGGCAGACCGGTGTGCTGACCTCTACCGTGGAGGACATCGTGGAGAACAAAGGCATCAAAATCGCGATGCTCAACGTCTCCTTCGCCTGCCACATGCCCGACTGCCTCGAAATGCCCTACAAGCCGACGGTGCTCGGCGCCACCGAACCCGACGAGAAGAGCAAGCACGTTTATCGTTTGGGCGGCTGCTCCTGTCTGGCCGGCGACTTCATCGGCATGGGCGACTTCGCCTTCCCCGAACCGTTGGAGCTCGGCGACCGCATCGTCTTCGACGACATGATTCACTACACGATGGTGAAGACCACCTTCTTCAACGGGGTGGCGCACCCCGTCATCGGGGTCATCCACACGGACGGCAACTTCGAGATGCTCGCACAACCCGGCGATTACGCTTCCTACAAAGCGAAGTTGGGGTAAGGGTTAGGCAATAGGCATCATGTCCCGACAGGGACCTAAGCTCGGTAGCATGGGGCCATTGGGGGTTCCCCAGGTCCCGACAGGGGCCTAAGCTCGGTAGCAGGACGTCGTTCGTTTTCCCCAGGTCCCGGCAGGGACCAAAGCTCGGTAGCAGGACGTCGTTCGTTTTCCACAGGTCCCGACAGGGACCAAAGCTCGGTAGCACGAGGCCATTTGTTTTTTTCCAAAGCCCCGGCAGGGGCGATACAATACATCAACAATTAACAGAAAAAATATGGCATATACCCTTAAGATACGGGAGAACGGTGCGCAGCAGGAGGTTTTCGACCCAGTTCGCCAGAAGTGGGTGGTGATGACACCCGAGGAGCACGTGCGGCAGGTCTTCATCCTCTATCTACTGAACGTCAAGCAGTTGCCGCTTTCGCATCTTTCCGTGGAGCATGCGGTGACCGTCAACGGGATGACGCAGCGTTACGACTTGGTGGTCTTCGGCGACGACCTGAAACCCTGGATGATGGTCGAGTGCAAAGCCCCGCACGTGAAGCTTACGCAGAAGGTCGCGGACCAAGCCGCCCGCTACAACGCCGTGCTCCGCGCCCCGTTAGTGTGTGTGACGAACGGTGTGGAGCGGATGGTGTTTCGGGTGGATTTTGAGACGGGTAAGGTTAGAAGATTAGAAGGTTAAAGGTTAAGGGCTAGAGGGTTACCGTAAAATTCGGCGGGAGTACTCTTGTCCTACCATTTCATCGGGCTTTTGTTTTTTAGGGTTAAGTGTCCAACGGGGCATGTTGTCGATGATGCGGTAAAAGGCCAAGTTCATCCGATAGTCCTCATCACTGTCCAGTTCATATCTCAAATGGGCTCCTACGACTTCCCCTTCCTGGTTGATACGCAACAGAAAAGAGTTTTCTTTGAGCTTTAAAAGGCTATTTTTCTTATTTTCTTTGGCAATTATCCTTGCCTCAGGGTCTTTCTTTTTCAACCGTTCTTGCTTCGCTTTTTCTTTGAGCCAGACCCGCAATTCCGGGTTCTTTTTCAGTTCTTTATGCAAATAGGATTTCAGAGTGCCGTACTCGGATGGAAAACGCCAAAGATTACGGGTGACCTTTACTGTCGCCGAGACGGTCCCTTGCCACATAAATTCTGGCGGAGTGAATTCGATGCTCACCGTATCTATCCGGGCATCAAGATCATTGTCAGTTTTTGCGGTATCCATCATCACCACCTCCACAATTCCCTGCAATGGAGGAACCGTATCACATTGTCGGGTTTGATTGTCATCAGGCGTGCTCACCGGCTGTGCGTTGGCTTGTCCCGCTATCGTCACCGCCGACAATGCGATGCCCGCCACCGCAACGGCTTTGCCGAGGCTCTTGCGTTTGGAGAGTTCGCGCTCGAGGTAGCGGACTTCCGCCTCGCAGTAGGGGCACGTGCCCGCGCAGTCGCCCGTGTGGGTGCATTCGCGCTCCTGCAGCGGGATGTCATTGGCGTCGGCGATCTTCCGCCGCACCTCTTTCAGCACTTTGCATGTGGATTTTCCTCGGGACATTGTGGTTGTTTTTTCGGGGCGAAAACACAAAAAAAATTGACAGTAAGAAAAAGAAAAAATGTTATTTTTGCGCTCTTAAAATATTTGTAATGAAAAACAAAAATATGGATTATACAGCCATCATAACAAAGACTAAAAGTGGGCGTTACATAGCTCATTGCAAGGAGCTTCCGGCGGCCCTAACCCAGGGCAACACTGAGGAGGAAGCTCTG
The DNA here is from genome assembly GCA_017633495.1 of Bacteroidales bacterium. GTDB lineage: Bacteria > Bacteroidota > Bacteroidia > Bacteroidales > WCHB1-69 > F23-D06. The sequence continues at coordinate 3,029 of JAGBPE010000150.1, forward strand.
GAGAACCTGCAGGACGCCATCGACCTCATCTTGGAAACAGAGAAAGAAGAGAAAGAAAAAGTATCAAAAGGAAACAAATTCATTCAAAGGAAAATAGCTATACTGTGAAAAGAAAAGTTCTCATCAACCATCTGAAAGCAAATAAGTGTGTATTTCTAAACCACGGCAAGAAACACGATGTTTACATCAATATGGAAACGAAGGTGAAAACGACCCTTCCGAGGCACGCCGACATCGACGAGGAACTGGCGGACGCAATATGCAAACAGCTCGGAATCCCCAAGAAGCGTTAATCGTTTGTAGCATCTTCGTAGTTTGGTTTTTTCGGGGCAAAAACACAAAAAATCATCAAATCAACCGCACCTGACACAGTCGTTCAGCGAACTGACGAACCCCATCTTGAATGCGGTTAACTGTCTTTTGACTTGGGCGGCACTTCCCCGTTGCATAATGGCTTAACTGTTTATGGTTGATGCCCGTGATTTTCTGCAAGCCCGTCAGTGTTAACACATTGCCATAATAGCGCAGAAAACTCTCCGTATCATACGCGAAATCAAACTCTAATTCCGGAAATTTTCGGCCAGCGGCTTCTTCCATTTGTTTTAACTCGTCTCTTCACTCGTAAAAATCCTCCAAGGCTTCATCAACTGAGTCCCCACATCCGAGAATCATATAATGGTACTTGTTGCTTTTGGTGCAAACCGCAAACATGCCATCCGTTCCTACTTCTATAAAAACATCTATTTTATCCATAATCCACTAATTTGCAACTATAAAATCACTCCTGATCTTCATTTTGCAAAAATAGAAAAATATCTACTATATCGCATTTTTTTCTGTTCAATTTCGTTATATATTACAATCGCGCTATTCGTGGCTGCAAATTTACCACATAATCTAATATTTCTGCGACTCAAAACAACATTTTTCATTGTTTTGAGACACAGACGATTACACAAATAATTTGATTTTTGTTTACAATTGTTTGTTAACAGAAAAATGAAAATTTCGTAGGATTTGGAGCGGCTAGCACACCCTAAACGACAACAACCAACATACAAGAATTAGCGTAAAACTTCAACGGGAACCTTTTGTCTCACATGATACTCAGGCTTTTCTGCTCCAGGGTTGAGCTCCCACTTCGGCATTTTTACAAAAATTCGTAACAACTTCTCATATTCTTGCCCTTCTTCACGGTTAATATCCATAAGCAATCCGAACACATCCCCTGTTTCACCAAATTCCAACATAAAAACGGGTTCTTTTGATTCGTCCCGCAACAGTTCTTTCGTTTTTTTTCGCACCCACTTTCTTAACTCCGGGTCTTTCTTCAACTGCTTGCGCATATATGTCCTCAGAGAACCCTGACTTGAAGGGAAATGCCAAATGCTATCGTTCACGACCAAATAATAGGCCACGTCGCCAACCGCATACTCGGGGAATTCATATTCCACCACCACGGTATCCAAAAATGCTGTTGAGCTGCTATTGCTTTTCGGCACTATGCCTTGCATTTGGTACGTGTCGCATTTCTGCATTTTCGTTGCTTTCTTCGCCTTTAACACTCTTTCTTTTGAATGGTGTTTGCGCACTCTGACGACCTCACCCATGGTACAATCATCCCATGGAATTTCCTCCTCGGGAGTCTTGGTGTTTTTATCAAACGTCGTGCTCACCGGTTCGGATGTCGCGCAGCTCGCCATCGCTACCGCCGACAGCGCGATGCCCGCCACCGCAACGGCTTTGCCGAGGCTCTTGCGTTTGGAGAGTTCGCGTTCGAGGTAGCGCACTTCCGCCTCGCAGTAGGGGCACGTGCCCGCACAGTCGCCCTTATGCGTACACTCGCGCTCCTCCAACGGAATGTCGTTGGCGTCGGCGATCTTCCGCCGCACCTCTTTCAGCATTTTGCATGTGGTTTTGCCTCGGGACATTGTTTTTTGTTTTTTGAGAGGGCGAAAATACAAAAAAATACACAAACGAATACTGACAAAAACACCCATTTGAGTATTTTTAAAAACAGGGTTATCAACAGCAAGATAATTCATCGGGAAATGAGTGACTGTCAGACACAATATGCAAACAGCTCGGAGCCCCGATTCTTCGTCTCAGAATGAATCAACTAACAATTTATAAATCAAATTGTTACAATCCAAATAGCAAAAAAAACAAAAATAATTCAAAACAATGTGCAACCTTTCGACTTTTTTGCATCATATTAATAGATAAAGTTGTTATCTTTGCAACGTCATATTATCAGATTCTGTTTAACGGACCTCGCAGGACTGGTGGTATGGCGCGAAAATGGTAAAATAGGAGGTCCCCTTTCAAATAATGCCCGTTATAAACAAGAAAATCCTCCGATATACCCTCATCTTAATCTTCGTTTTCGCGGTTTCCGCCGTGTTCGACCTGATTGCAGGCGGCAAAACGACAGAAGTTGTCCTCAAAAGAGCAGCTTTATACAGCATCTCTTTCACCATTCTGTGGGGATTGATTGTGGAACGCACCCGCAAGAATCGGGAAGAAGAAGCTGATGAGAATGAGGAGATTACAGCTTCGCCTGACGTTCCGGAAATCCATACTGTCGAGAAGATGGTGGAGCGGTATGGCGAACCGGATGCAACCATCGTCACCGACGGCACGAAAGGGATGGCACCCGACAGCACCGTGCTGGTCTATGACCACGGCGGCAGCGACGGCAACGGATTTTTGGTCTATGACGGCCTCGCCATCAACAAATCAAGCATCACCGACCTCACTTTCCACCGCGAGGAGAGATCCCCTTACGGCGCCCAAAATTTCACCTTCCCGGAACTGTTCGAGATTGTGCTGAACACCACCGACGAAGACCACCCGAAAGTGTTCGTCAACGCCGGCCACGACTTGGAGTTGGCAAAGGAGACAATGGTCGAGATTCGGAAGCATCTTCCTTAAACATTTTTTGTTATTTTTGCCGCGGTTTTAACGAAAGGTTACATCATTAAATAACAAGCATTATGAAAGAAAAAAGTTTGAGATTTTGGATTACCACGGGAGTCGCGGTGGTTTTCGCCTTTATTGTCATTTTCGATTCGTTTTACACGGTCAAATCCACCGAAAGGGGCGTGCTGAGCACCTTCGGGAAAATTCACGACAATGTGGTGGAGGATGGTCTGCACGTGAAGGCGCCGTTCATCCAGCATGTCAAGAAGGTGAACGTGCAGCAAAAGAAGTTCGACGGCAAGGAGAACAGCTACACCCGCGACGTGCAAACTTCTGAGGTTCAATACACTATCAACTACGACTTGGTGCGCTCAAACGTAAGCAAGCTGATGAAAAACGTCGGCGAGGACTACCACAACCGCATCGTGGTGCCCTTCATCCGCAGCGCTATGAAAGAGAGTTTCGGTAACTTCGCCGCCACCGAAATCGTGGAGAACCGCGACAAGGTGCGCCGTCAAATCGAGAACAACCTGCGGAACCTGCTCGACAAAAACTACTTCACCAATGTGCAGTTCCAGCTGGTGGACATCGACTTCGACGATGATTTCGAGACAGCCATCAAGGAGAAGCAGGTGGCCGAGCAGAACGCGCTGAAAGCCAAAAACGTAACCGTGCAGGTGGAAGAACAGGCCAAGCAGACCCGCATCAAGGCGGAAGCCGAGGCCGACGCCATGCGCATCAAAGCCACCGCGCTGGAACGCAACCAAAAGTTGGTGGAATACGAAGCGGTGCAGAAATGGGACGGTCAGATGCCCACCTACGTCGGCGGTGGCAGCATCCCGTTCATCAACCTGAAATAACATAAAAAATCCCGATTCGGACAGGTTTCTGAATCGAGATTTTTTCGTCCACACGCTGTAGAGACACGATTAATCGCGTCTCTACAAATACATGTCATTACTTGATGTCAATACCGCCGAAGCTGCACACACCGTTGAGGTAAAGCGTTTTAGCACCATCGGCAGGCGGAGTGTATTGTCCACCCACGCTTCCGAAAGCGGATTCCACAGCGGTTCTCACGCACACGTCTTTATCAACGCGAACCTCAACGCCACCGAAGCTACACTCCACCTTGATGACGGCACCGTCGAGCAAATCGGCACCCCGCAGGTCGAGACCGACGAACCCGAAGCTGGTCTCTACGTCGGCACCCTCGAAACGCTGACCACTGAAATCGAACTGTTGTTTGCCGAACACAGAGTGAATCTTACGTATCTGGCGACCGTTCTGGTCAATCAGCTTCAGGTCATCAACCGTTTGAATGTCAGCATCATGTACACCAAAACCATCTTTGCGGAAAAAGAGTATCGAGATGCCATACACCACTGCCATCAGGCAGATGATGAATTTCCAAAGGTCTGTCCAGGCGATAGTGCCACGAGCTGCCAGCATGAGCAGCACACCGATGCCGACGCCGATGATGGGTCCGCTTTTGTGCTTAGTGGTGAAAACGGCGGCAAGGCTGGGGATGATAATGAACAGTGCCCACCAACCTTCAAGGGAGAAGTGGAGCAAACCGGTGAGTTCCAGCGCCCACCCAATGCCAAAAATCAAAATGGCGATTCCGAAAATGATTCTGTTTGTACGATTCATTGTATTATAATTTTATTTATTGACGCACCTTATTTTTCGCGCAAAAATACAATAAATCTGAACATCGTGAAATTTTATTTCGATGAAACAATCCGTTTGAAGATTCGATAAAAACACTATTTTTGCAGCACAATTAACAGAAAAATCACCTCAAGGACAAGCCACGATGAAACACA
>JAGBPE010000151.1 GCA_017633495.1 Bacteroidales bacterium
AAGATATGTATCCATTGCTTGTTGGAAACGATCTCTTCAATCGCCTCGTCAAACTTCCGAAGTCCTCTGAAGTTGTCCGGAATGGCAATGCCGCCAATGTGTTTCATCAAAAATCCGTCTTTGCCGTTGAACGCTTGGGCATACATCGGAATCCAAGCCTTGCGGTAGCGCATCGCCTGCAACACGCATATCATATCCCATCGGTGGACGTGATTGCAGACCGTCATCACCCCGTTGGCAAAGAGCTTGCGGTTTTGACGGATTTTCTCACGACCTTCAATCTTAATCCCATACCGAATCCAGTTTACGGGGAAAGCGACAATCCACGTGGCAAGGTAGATGAGGCTATGCCATATCTTGAATTTCAGCGACTTGTCTAAATAGGGGTAGGTTTCGTCAAACTGTATGTCTTTGGACTTCCCACGTATGGGGGTCATCCTGGTGAACGGATTGTCGCCAGGAAATTTCACTTCAGGTTCAGGAACATATACTCCCTCCTTCACCTCGAAGTTCCGATATGCTGGTCCAAATGATGAATAATCCTTCGACATATTGAATGAAAGTTTAATCCTTTTTTAGAGCCTACAAAAATACAATTTTATTATTTGCTAAAAATTTAAAAATGAAAAAGAGCCATCACAACGTGACGGCTCTATGTCGATGTAGGGCTGCCGCATTGCGACAGCCCTACAATGGGATTACGGAAATTATTTAATGTTCGGTTCTTCCAAACCAAGATGTTGTTTCTTATCAACAGCCTTGAGGACGATACCGAGGATGAGGGCAGCGACGCCGAGGCCAGCAAGCATCACCAACGGCCAGGTGTAGTCGTAGGAGACGGCAGCAGTTTCAGCGTCAATCAAACCTTGGTTCATTTGATCGATAATGTCCGTATTGGTCTTGTCGAGGACCTTGCCGATGAGCAACGGGAAGAGCCACAAACCGATGTTCTGAATCCAGAAAATGAGGGCGTATGCAGAACCGATGATCTTTTCATCGACCAATTTCGGGACGCTCGGCCACAAAGCGGCGGGCACCAAAGAGAAGGAAGCACCCAACACCAAGATGGTGAGGTAAGCCACGATGACACCGCCAGCGGCACTGCCCTTGAACAGCGGCAGGATGAAAGCGAAGGTCAAGTGACAGATAATCAGCAACAAAGAACCAATCATCAACATGGAAGCAGCTTTACCCTTATGGTCAACATAGTTACCCAAAATCGGGGTGATAGCCACAGCCAACAACGGGAAGACGGCGAAGATGGTCTCAGCCGTACCACGCATGTAACCCATCCAGCAATAAACCACCAAAGCCACAACGGCTGCTGCCATCAGACCGACTTTCGCGGTTTTGTTCTTGGAGAAGTTGCTGGTGAAAGAGCAAACTGCCACCACCAACATGATGAGGTATTGGATAATGGTCACGGAACTGCCGCCCCAGAATGTATTGATATCCGCTTCGGTGAGCGTAAGGTTACATTGCAGCATGTTCACGGCATATTTCTGGAACGGGAAAATGGCGCTGTAGTAAAGCACGCAGAGGAGAGCCACCAACCAGAAACCGCCAGAAGAGAGAATCTTACCAATATCAGAGACTTTGAACGGATCGTCTTTCTCTTCAGCCTCACCCGTTTGAGCGTCTAACTTCTTGTCCATGAAGAAGTACACGATGAACATCATCAAAGCGATACAGAGCAGCACCACACCGAAAGCCACAGAACGGGAAACGTCGATGTTGCCTCCCAACTTAGCGAAGAAGGGTGAGAAAATCATGCAGGTAGCGACACCCAGACGAGCGAGGGCCATCTCAGAACCCATAGCCAGAGCGGTCTCACGGCCTTTGAACCATTTCACAATACCGCGGGAAACCGTGATACCGGCCATCTCCACACCACAACCGAAAATCATGAAACCGACAGCTGCCACCTTAGCGGATGCAGGCATTCCTTCATAGAAAGGAGCCACGCCAAGTTCCTGGAAACCCGGGATGTAGTTGAGGTGATTGTTGAACCAAGCTTCCACACCGCTGCCCATAAAGGCCTCAGTGACCGCATAGTACTTAATCAAACCACCGATGAGCATCACCGCACCGGAAAGCACAGCGGTGAAACGCACACCCATCTTGTCGAGGATGATACCCGCAAAGATGAGGAAGAACACGAAGACGTTCAGGAACGTCTCTGCACCCTGCATCGTACCGAAAGCCGTTGAATCCCAACCTCTTGTCGATTGCATAAGGTCTTTGATAGGCGAAAGGATGTCCATGAAAATGTAGGAACAGAACATGGCCAACGCCAACAGCAACAACGCGGTCCATCTCATGGCCGGGTTGTCTCTCAATGTTTGTAATTTTTCTTCCATATTTTATAATTTTAGTTTGAAATAATTTTTCGTTTCGTTGTAGAGACGTACGGCCGTACGTCTCTACAGAGATTATTCGTTTTTATCTTGTCGGTCTTTGCTCGATTTCACCAAATCAATCAAAATATAACCAATCAACAATCCCCAAATAGCCATCAAAATCGGGCTTTTTTTGAGAATATTGTCCGAAAACTGTCCGGCTTTGTACCAATAGAGCAGTGAAAGCAACAAACCCACTGCCATAGCGGCAATGTGCATCCACGAGAGGTTCTTTCTCCAAAAGTCTTTGCTATTGCTCATCGACAATCTTATCGTATTGGTAATTAAAGAAGTTAGACCGTATTTTTTCGCGAATCTGTTCGTCGCTCCAACGTACCAAATCATAGTAGTTGAAATGACAGTACATCATGAAATTCAAGAGCTCATCACCCTGTAAACCAGTCAGTTCCGAAACCAATTCGCGATTATATTTCATTTGGATGCGCTCCACCTCATCTTCATAGGAGAGCATCTCGTTGTAAAGTCGGTTCATCTTCCCCTTGTGGCTGTATTTGTCGTACAAATAGGAGATGGGAGACATCGTGACGCTACCGCCAAGCGAGAGAATGTTACCGCCATCCTTGTAGGTGGCGTTGGCTTTCTGCCACTCCGACAATTGCGTCTCCTCCATACGTTTGTAATATTCAGGCAATTGCAGTGTCACGATATCCTTTTTGAAGCCTTCGTAAGAGGGATTGATGCCGATGATCGTGACCTCTTTCAGCATCGTGGCCTTGTAATAAAGGAAGAAATCCTCGTAGCCGTAGAACAGTTTTTGATCGATGACGGTGACCAGCTGACGGTAGATGGATTTGGAGATAATGAGGGTGTCGTTAAGAGAAAGATTGATCTCAAAACGACCATTTTTGTCAGTGAATGCAAACTTTTGGGTGCTCACATTGTAGACGCTCGCGCCGGCAAGCGGCTGGTAGGTAATGCCGTCAAACACCCGCGCCGAGTACTTTTTCTGCTGCGCATAGACTACTGTCAGACAGCACAATATTCCCAATATGAGGATAATTTTTTTCACGGTGGCAAAAGTACTATTATTTTCGGTTGCACGGTCTGCTGTTCCACAAAAAAATATATTTTTGAGTCGAAAGGCTGTTATATTCATATTTTTTCTATTTTTGCGCGAAAATAAAATATAGTCATTATGTCCTTTATCACAGAAAGAATTGCATTAGAAGGGTTGACGTTTGACGATGTGCTTTTGATTCCGGCATATTCGGAGGTGCTTCCCAAAGATATTGATTTAAGAACGCGGTTCACGCGCAACATCCGTCTGAACTTGCCGTTCGTATCGGCTGCCATGGACACCGTTACCGAATCCAAAATGGCCATCTCCATCGCGCGGGAAGGCGGCATTGGCGTTATTCACAAGAACATGACCATCGCTGAGCAGGCCAAGCAAGTGGCTTCTGTCAAACGTGCTGAAAACGGCATGATCAACGCACCTGTGACCATCACGCCGGACAAGTCGGTAGGCGATGCGCTCCGTATCATGGCTGACTATCACATCGGAGGCATTCCGGTGGTGGACGAGAAGAACGTGCTCGTAGGTATCGTCACGAACCGCGACCTCCGCTTCGAGAAGAACTTCAACCGCAACATTTGTGACATAATGACCAAAGAGGGGCTTATCACTACCTCCCGCAATACCGACCTCTACCAAGCTGCCGACATTCTGCAACAGCATAAGATCGAAAAGCTTCCGGTGGTGGCTGAAGACGGAACACTCATAGGATTAATCACTTACAAAGATATCACCAAGGCCAAGGACAAACCGTTTGCCTGCAAGGACGAACGGGGTCGTCTGCGTGTGGCAGCTGGCATTGGTATCACCAACGACGCCGTACAACGTGCTGAAGCACTGGTGGAAGCCGGTGTGGATGCACTCGTGCTCGACTGCGCCCACGGCCACTCCAAAAATGTCATCAACACCTTGAATAACATCAAGAAAGAGTTCGACAATGTGGACGTTGTGGTCGGCAACATCGCCACGGGTGAAGCTGCCAAACTGCTTGCCGACAACGGTGCTGACGCCGTGAAGGTGGGTATCGGACCCGGCTCCATCTGCACCACCCGCGTGGTGGCCGGTGTGGGCGTACCGCAACTCAGTGCTATCTACGACGTTTTCAAGGCGTTACAAGGTTACGACATCCCGCTCATCGCCGATGGCGGTATCCGCTATTCCGGCGACATCGTGAAGGCGCTCGCCGCTGGTGGTAGCTCCGTAATGCTCGGTGGTCTGCTTGCCGGTGTGGAGGAATCTCCTGGCACGACCATCCTCTTTAACGGTCGTAAGTTCAAGACCTACAGAGGAATGGGCTCCCTTGAGGCTATGCAGCAAGGTTCCAAAGACCGCTACATGCAGAACGATGTGGACGATGCCAAAAAGCTGGTTCCTGAAGGCATTGTCGGACGCGTGCCTTACAAGGGCGACCTCTACGAGGTAATCTACCAAATGGCTGGTGGTCTGCGCTCCGGTATGGGTTACTGCGGAGCCAAAACCATCGACAAACTGCATGATGCACGCTTCTGCCGCATCACCAACGCCGGTGTCCTTGAAAGCCATCCGCACGA
>JAGBPE010000152.1 GCA_017633495.1 Bacteroidales bacterium
ACCGACGCAGCCAACGTCGCCTGTTCTCCTGTACAGATCGTCTGGGAGGGGATGTCTGCCAACGTCACGCTCGGCGTGTTCACCGTAACCGTCACGGTAGCTTCAGAGGTGGCCGTACAGGTGCGATCGCTCAGAGTCTGTGTGGCGGTGGCCGTAACGGTATATTGGCGGCCGTTGTATGCGGATGTCGCTTGGCCAACAACCGTGACGTTCGGGTTGGCGCTTGCCGTAGTCGGGCCGAAGTTTGGTCCGCTCCATGAATACGTGACGTCACCCACCGGCGTGCCTGTCGTGCTTGCCGTCAATTCAATGGGGGATCCATTACACACCGTGACATCCGATGCGGTGACCGCCACGCTCGGCTTCAGAATCGTCAAGTGCAACGTCACCACACTGTCGCATCCGTTCGCGTTCGTGTACGTGTGTGTAGGCGCGGGGCTCGGCGTCTCATTGTAGGTCACTCCGTGCCAAGTAAACTCATTACAAGCAACGGCCGTGGTGTCGCCCGTATTGGGATGCCATATCGTCATATTCAACGTCACCACACTGTCGCAACCCGAAACACTCGTGAATGTGTGAGTATACGAGTTTGATGACGTGAAAGTATAGATAACATCATCGCCATCCATCCAAACGTATCTGTCGCAGGCGAAATCGTTATGGCTTTCTACAATCGCGTTGTTGATGGTCAAACGCAACGTCACTGTGCTGTCGCAACCCGCAACATTGATGGTATCGAATGTCGGGTAAGGGTTCGGAGTCGCATCGTATGTAACCCCATGCCACGTGTAGCTTCCGCAAGTATTCACAACCATCGTGCTGTCCGTAGGATGTCCCAACGTCACGGTAACTTCGGCGCTGCTCCGACACGGCTGCCCGTTTGCGGATGGTTCCGCGTCACCGTATATCGTGTGCGGAAGCATAGTCGTATTCGTGGCTACCACACTATAGGCACCAGCATCAAGTTCGCCGATATTGACGATCGTTTGGGTGGCTCCCTCAGGATGAGAACCATCCGGGAACGTCCAAACAAAACTACACGGGGTGTTGTCGAAAATAGCGAAGGAATCGATGTAAAAGCGCTCCTCCAAAATACCGTCGGCTGTGTTTGCAGTTTTCCAAGCTACATCATCAAAAGACTCGATCTTAATGACAGGATGAGTCGTACCCGAATTGAAATTCAGGCTGTATGTATGGTATACGTTGGCCGAACTATTACTATTATAATAACCCAAAAGGGTGATAGTGTCAATCGGATCCCCGTTAAGAGAAATCTTCACACGCGTAGGGGGAGTTTCAATTGCGTTGTCCGGTTTTCCCCAGCCCTTCATCGAAAGGACTAATGTACACTCCTGATTGTCTGGCAGTTCCAAGGGCTTTGTCGTAAGGGTGCCCCAAAGAGCATTTGGATTATCCCATTTGCCTAACTTGACAGCAGCCGCTCCCGTGGAATACACGTAATCTCCGGTATCGAACAAATCCGTATACTGGTGGAAACCAACAACCAGATTATCCCTTGGAATAGATGACGCCTTTTGGAAGTTGTCATACAAAAGCGGGTATCTCACATCGCCGCATGTGGCGGTGCTGGCAGACAAGTTCAACGTGTTGCCTGCACAAATCCATGGGTCGTCAGGAGTTATCACCACATTCGGTTTCGGTACCTCTACCAAATGCAAATGCCAGATACTATCGCAACCGTCCTTTGTTTCGAATATCTCATGCACGTCTTGGGCCCCAGTATATGTCCTACCGTTGCGTTCCCATACATAGGGTTCCCCTTCGCAGACGATTGCTGTGTCATATAGGCTATATATAGGGTTAACCGTCAGATACATCCTTACGATACTATCACACCCGTATCGGGTTCCGGGAGAAATCTCCTGGAATTTAGTCTGACCCGGTGCTGTCGCTTCGGAAATATCAATATTGAACCCATAACGCCTATAGGTTCCACCAATTACTTGGCAGACGGTGTCTTTCAAAGGCGTTCTGGGGTCACCATTTTGGTATTTATAAACAGGATGCATGTGAACTGTTTCTTCGATGCCGGTAAAGGCGGTATCGCCGTATACAACCACAGCATGGAAGGTGGTGTCAGCCTCAGGCCTCCAATGATTGTTAGCACTGGGTGATTGAAAAGTCCAACTCTGGACCGTGTCTCCGGTTGCGTCAAGAGGTTCCTGCCAATAGGCGTATGCCTGTCCCACCTTGAATTCACGCACCAAACGCACTTTTAACTGCGTTGTGCTACTCAAACCGCCTCCGGTATTGTTACCTGTACTAAAGTACATAAAATAGACTTTCTTGGAATCAGAAGCCGAAGAACTCCAATAGCGTTCGGAGTCATTACTATTTGTCTTAATCACCGTTCCTCCGGCACCTGACAGCGAGGTTTCTATAAAAGGCATCAAAGCGAAAATCTGACATAGCTGCTGGATATCAGGAATATACCAACCCGCATAGTAACGATTTTCCATGACTTGGTTTTGCATCAAAGGAGATTTTTCTCGATTGGCAAAGAGCAAATCTGTATTTCTCTTTCCCTCCGGGGTCCAAGAATCCAAGCCATACTCGAAAGTATTCACTTCTTGTTTGGAGAACGGGAGGGTTGTCCCATCGTAGATGGCAAATTTGCCGGCATTGGTGGATTGGTTACTTACAGGGAGATCCTTCAAATCCACAACCCAACCCTCCTGCGGGTTATCAGGGTTCACATAACAGACCACACCTTTGGAATGGTCGGGGAATTCGAAGATGTCTCCAACATTGTAAATCGCTTGCGCTGACTGGGCCAATGCCCGGGTTCCTCCTGCCCACATAACTGCCATTAGCAGAAGGAGCCACTGAATGAATTTTCGTTTCCTATTTTGAAGGTTCTTCATAACCTGATTTTTTTCAACATTATATATAGTCACACCTGATTACTAAAACTCAAACATTGCCCTAACCATAAAGGTATAAGTTCTGTTAGCGTCTTTTTGTATACCTAAGTGCACCTGTCCCTTACCATTAATTGAGACCGCATAGATTTTTTTGCTATCCGCCGCTTCCGTCGAGCTCCAATAAGCACCGTCTTTGTTTCCAGACAACTGAGCGGCATTAAAGCCAAGGTCACTGAGCATAGCTAACGTATGGTTAATCACATCACGATAGGCAAAGCACAGATACATCTCTCCGGCGGCTGGCAGATACCAACCATTGACAACACCATTGACATCCTGGACATCAGGATCGTAAAAATAGCAGTAATAGGCAGCGGGGGCAAGCTGTACATCATGACACGCACTGTCGGCATCGTGCATAATCTTCTGAGTGTTTCCGATACCATTCACATCCCAATGTGCTTCACTGTAATTACCTTGGGAGACACAAGTCAGTGAATGAATATTGCTCATCTGATTGTTTGCCGCCCAAAGCGTCTTGTCTCCGGTACCCACATCCACTATGGAGATAGCTTTTCCATGTGAGTTGTTAGGATACAAAAATGTGACCACACCATGTGGTTTCAGCGGAAGATTTTCTATGTCAAGTCCCTCAATGTTGAACAAAGAATCGACAATCTCTCTAAACTCTTCCGGCCTGTAAACCTCATATTTGCTTCTGTCTTTATTCCAGCAGAGCACATCCCCGACTGTATGGCGTTCTTCAAGATAGGGATTTCGAGGTTTCACTTCATCGTTGGTGATAACTTCAAGACCAATGACCGTTGTTCTGCCGAAACAGACATTCTTCACGGGGATTTTCACCTCAATCACAATCAGGTTCAGCACATTGAAAAAGTCGCACTGATCTCCATCTATAGAGGGCGTGTTCACCACATAAGAGCCAGGGGTCTTGTAAAGGCTGTCCATCCACATCACTCCAGTCAGGCTTGTGGTGACGGCCAGGGTGTCTCTTCTCGGGGCGGCATCGACGACAAAATTCAGAATCGTGGTAGAGTCGCACCCGGTGAGCACAGATTGTGTTTTGGAGTTCCAAATATAAGTTCCCGAGCTTCTTATAGCATCATCCAGTTGTGCCTGCGAGACAACGGAGGGAATCAGATTGGAAATCTCTGAGCTGTTGAAATGAGCCTTGTTTTGGCTCTGACAAGTTCTAACAGTGTAGCTTTTCGTCTTAGGCATCACCACATTTCCCACGGCAATACCCGGAGAAGGACGCACATACGCTCTCCAACCATATTCCGAGTTCGGACCCGGTTTGAAATAGACCAGCATTTTGTTTCCCCTCGACATAATCACGTCTGGGGTCTCAATGATTTCGTCTGGATCCAAAACGGAAAATTGCGCCAACAAAGAGTCTTCTATCGGCTCCTCACCGCTGAAGATCATCAGAGACGAACCTTCAGCAAGCGCCAGGGTGTCGAAATGCAATGTCACCGGACGGTGGTTGTCAGGGTCGCTGATAAAAAGATGCGTATGGTAGTTATTACCGTTTGCATTGGTGCTATAGTTCTGGCCAGGACCGCCATCGTCATAGAAAAGGATGGAGGAGGTGCAGGCCATTGTGGTGCTGCCATCCGTACCCGAAAGATTCACTACTCCGTTGGCAGTGAGATTGCTGGCAGGACACCAATCCTCCTTTGCCACACTCACAAACATAATCGTATTCTGCTGCAATTCAGGAAGCGAGTAGTACGAAGTATCGTGATTTGCTTGCCATAGCGGTTCCGGTCCCTGCAATTTATTGGTGAGGGAGAAGTCGCTGTACCAACTGAGGATATTGGGATGATTGGCGTCGGCGTCGGCATCACATCTAGCCTTCAGAACGGCATTATCTTTAAAACAGACCGTATCGTGCCATGTCTCAATGCTACACGGACTGACGACATGAGTGCTGATGTGTACCGTGTCTTTTCTATCCACCACCTCATAGTCACACCGGCTGTCATTGATCTCCACTGCATATATCTCTGTTTCCAAAAACGGGAAAATCGAGTCGTAGACAGTCGTGCCGTGAGGCACATTGTTGTAGGATCTGATTTCGACCCCTTGTGCGGTTTCGTATGCCACCCTGAAATTGACAGGTGCGGGATGTTCAGCACTGTAGGGTTCATTATAGTTATAGGAAATCGGAGTGAAACTAATCACCGCCTTTTCGCCGGGACAAACCTCGTCGGGTGTCAACGATATGCCCAATTCCGGAGCTTTTTTGGGATACACCGTTATGGTATCCCTATAGGGATCAGAGGTACAGTCGGTCACAAGAATCTCTACCCTGAAATCCGCCGTTTCCAAACCGCGAGGCAGGAAAAAGAATGGTTCGGCAGTCGTTGCAATAGGTTCATCCTCTTCTGGTGTCGGACCTACCTTATACCAATCATAACGGAAGATATTACCTGCATTGAGCGTGTGTAACTGCACGTATGTGCCCTCGCATTGTTCAGACACTTTCACACCACCGTCAAACCATGTTTTTTGCAAATCAGCCAAACTCTGCGGGTAAAAATTCACTGTAAAGAAAGCACCACACGCGTCAATAACCTTGCACGACATCTCTTGAAGCGTGCTCATCGTAATATCATGGAATATGGCCGTATCATTCGCAGGCGTTTGCCAATCTACGATTGTATCTGTCGCGTTTGGTCCTCGATATAAATAGTAGGTGTAGGGAGGGGTACCCTGATTGACATGAACGTATACGGGCCCTTCTGCACTTGCATCATTACACAATATAGCCCACGCGAAATCAAACTTCAGGTTATTACCATTGTAGTAGACAGTATCATAATAGGTGAGGTCGCCGCACAAACCTTCTGAAGAATGCGGGAAAATCTTAAAAATGTAAGGATGATCTGTACCGGTATGGATTGAAATGCGAATAGAGTCACCCGCTTCACCGGGAGCCGGGACATGGCCTGATATATTGCTCAACGGGTCATAGCCACCGGTAGGTCCATTCACCATCTTGAAGTCGGTCTCTTTAAATTCTATACTTTCCCCTGACGCAGTAATCGTCTTCACGGCTATTCGGCCTTGCGTGTAGGTCAGAAAATTTTGAGTACAATTGCTGACCACCTTACACACAGGCTCCTCTCCCAACTCCACCGTTGTGATTTCCGGCAATTCTTGTGTTATCGTGATAGTTCCGTTAACACAAGGAGCATTTGAGACTTCAAATGTATAGGTTCCCGGAGGCAGACAGAAACCCGAAAAGGTCAACCCCTTGCGATCAGTAAGACCAGTCAGTTCAGGACCATTGATGAAGTCTGCCCACGTATAAATCCAATCTTGCTCTTGTTCGGAATAGACGGCAGTGAAACCGTAGGTCGCCATATCGGGACAGTCCGTCAACGTGATAGTCGTACCGTCATAAATCGAACCACTCACAGCATTCTCTTCCGATATAGTAATGGATCGTTTTTGGTTGCAACAGAGAGGTTTCTTAACAGCAGTCACCCTCCAAATAGGAGATGCTGAATTATCCGTCACTTGGTTAAGTCTTAATGTCACTCTATTGCTATTGTAAAGTTCACAATTTAACGTATCTTTCAAAGAGACAGAAATAGTTTGTGTACCATTTGCAAATGCCCCGCTGTAGGCATTATAGATTTCTTGAACTGTCAAGACCGAACGTCTGGCGATATTGTCTGTATCAACTCCCCAGATGGTATCTCTTTTAAGCAATGTCTGGTTTGGATACTCTTTATACTCCCATATAATCGGATAGGTGAAATGGTAACGGTAATTAACATGGTCTCTATCCGGATTCACATAATTGGGCTTGTTATCCTTATAACGGAAAAAGAAGTTGTCATCATGATGCGTGATGGCTTGCGTACATTGGTCGATAGGAGTGATACTCTCAATAACTTTCTCATCACCTTGCTCATAATACCCACGGTTGGTGTTACGTACGCTGAATGTATCTGTCGAATAATACTTACCACAAAGACCGTTCTCTTCGGACACCAATAGTACCAAAGTGTCTAAACGTCCCCAAAAATCACAATATCTTGGATGTTCACCGAGTCTGATGGTATCATATAGCGTCACCTTAAGATCACTGGACCCGTTGTAATTGCTTGGCAAGCCGTTTGGAAACAAGGGTTTGTAGGCTACTGCATTAGAATCAGCTGTTCCGTTAAGAAAATGGTACTGCATATATTGATAGAACTGATTCATGTAAATGGGATACTCTGAACCGCTCAACACGGCCCTGATTTTCAACACATTTACATCTCTCGGATTCCCAGAAGAGGCATATATCTCCACATTTTTCAATTTTGGAGGATCAACATTACCAATAGCCTGGGTAGTGGCTGGCAAATTAAATCCATACCCGCAATCGTCTTTGAAATAGAAATCATATTCTCCTGCAGGCAGATTGTCGAAAGTCACATATTTGTAGAAGTCTGCATACACTGAATCCGAAGTGGACGGCGTTGCCGGATGCATCACGACCGCGGTATCGCAAATGGTGTCGGTGGTTCCGTGTCTGACCACCGTAAAATAATAGGGAGACCTGCCACCATCAACACGTACTTGGATTCGGCCTGTATTTTTACATCTCAGAGATGGGATATTACCTGCCCTCTCCCCGTCATGGGAGATCACCGTCAATGCGGCGACGCTAGGTTCTGTGTATTCCAGATTCACGGTAAGCTGCACAGTAGTATCCACCTCAATAAAACCGGCTACTGGATCAGGTATCGTGAATCGCAATGTGATGTTGAAAGTGCCCGACGACATTAACACCCACGTCGTATCAGTGGTTGAATAGGAAAAACCTGTAACCCAGCGTCTCAATGTGTCCATGGTAGTTGCCTGATAGCCTATTCCGAAGTCATTGAAGCCCACTGATGTGAACTGTGCTGACGAAATCGGAGTATTGTTGTGCGTCTTGTCCACAATCACAAATCCCACTTGTCCATTGTCATAACAGGTCGCCGTTCTCACATTGAACTCGACCGAATAATCGGCCAGAGCCGGCACTTGCGACCAATGTTTGTGAGACGTATCACTTCCACTCAGAGATCTAGCCTGACCCCACATTGGGTGCAAAGCGCACAAAAAGACAAGCAAAACCGCCACAGAAAAGCACTTTTTCCGTGGTTGATTTCCATAGCCACTTGTAAAAATCATATCTTTAACCTCTATATTTATATATACTATATTTTTATTATTCTAACTATACAGTTTACCAAAAATATACAATTTCGACGCTGCAAAATTACACTTTTTCCGCACATTATCGACAGTTATTAACAATTAATTGCAAAAATCGTCCGACAACCAAATTGTTGCCAGACGATTTGCCATTAACTAAAAAAAAAAAAAACGGTTGCTTTTTGTTTACTTAGACTAAAGTTGGCTCTCCGGGATGTTGAAGGTGTTGCCCTTGCTCATGTCGCCGGTGGTAAGCCCCAGTTTCAGCCATTTCATGCGCTGATCGCTGGTACCATGGGTGAACGATTCGGGGTTGAAACCGCCCGTGGCCTTCTTCTGAAGGTAGTCGTCGCCAATGACCGCTGCGCAGTCGATAGCCTCGCGCAAATCGCCGTCGTCCAGCGACTTGAAGGTTTTGTTCTCGTAATAGCCCCACACGCCGGCATAGAAGTCGGCCTGCAGCTCGATGCGCACACTGATCTTGTTGGCATCCTCCTTGCTCATGCGGTTCATCTGCGCATGCGCCTGGTCGAGGGTGCCGAGCAGGTGCTGCACGTGGTGGCCCACCTCATGCGCGATCACGTAGGCGTAGGCGAAGTCGCCGTCCGCCCCCAACTGCTGCTTCATCGTACTGAAGAAGCTGAGGTCGATGTAGAGGCACTCGTCGGCAGAGCAGTAGAAGGGTCCGACCGCCGAGGTGGCGTTGCCGCATCCAGACGACACTGCGTCGGTGTAGAGCACCATCTTAGGGGCGCGGTAGGTCTTGCCCATCTTATTGAACACCTCGGTCCAGACATCTTCGGTGCTGGCGAGGATCTTGCTGGCAAAGTCCGCCAGTTCCTGTTCTTCCTGGGTGAATTCGCGCTGGGTCTCCTCAGTCGTATAATTCTGTTGCTGAATCTGTTGCAACACATCCTGCGGGTTGCGCCCCAAGAACAGGGAGAGCAACACCACGATTAACGTGCCACCGACGCCGACGCCGGCAATCGTACCACCGGACACTCTCCGGCGGTCTTCTACGTTTGAACTTTTTCTTCTTCCTTCTAGGTTCATAATATTTGGGTTTTTGGTGACCCCCACACTGCGGCTATCGCCTTGTGTGGGGTTAATTGCGCTTTGCGCGTTTTGCCTCTTCGAGGCTGCTCAAGGAATATATTCCTTTAATTTGGGGTTGCCCGTCACAACTGCTAACTGCTAACTACTAACTACTAACTACTAACTGCTAACTGGTTTTATGCGGGTAATCCAGCGAGTAGTGCAGTCCCCTGCTCTCTTTGCGGGCCATGGCGTGGCGGACGATGAGGTAGCCGATGTTGATGAGGTTGCGGAGTTCGCAGATTTCCGGGATGAGGACCGATTTCTTGTAGAGTTCCTCGGTTTCGCGGTAGAGGATTTCGAGGCGGTCGAAGGCGCGCTGCAGACGCAGGTCGGAGCGCACAATGCCGACATAACTGCTCATGATGGTCTGCAGCTCTTTGCGTTCCTGCGTGATGAGCACCATCTCCTCGTTGAGGACGGTGCCTTCGCTGTCCCAGTCGGGCACCTCACGACAGAAGTCGAGGGTAGGCAGCATCTCCACCGCCTTGACGCAGGCGCGGTGCGAGAAGACGACGGCTTCCAACAACGAATTGGACGCCAGACGGTTAGCGCCGTGCAACCCTGTGGACGCGCACTCACCGGAGGCGAACAGATTGCGGATGGAGGTCGCGCCCCATTCATCGGTCTGGATGCCGCCGCAGGAGTAGTGCTCCACCGGCACCACAGGGATCATCTCCTTGGTGATGTCAATGCCGATGCTGAGGCATTTGGCGTAAATATTGGGGAAATGCTCGAAAATCTCTTTCTGTGGAATCGGGGAGGGGTCGAGAAAGACATGATCGACACCCTGGCGTTTCATTTCGGAGTCGATGGCGCGGGCCACGATGTCGCGCGGGGCGAGGGAGCCGCGGGGATCGTATTTCTCCATGAAGGCCACGCCGTTGCCGTCGCGCAGGATGGCGCCCGCGCCACGCATGGCCTCGGTGATGAGGAAGGAGGGCGAATCCTTCGGGTTGTAGAGCGAGGTCGGGTGGAACTGCACGAACTCCATGCCACGCACCGCGCCCTTGGCACGGTATACCATCGCGATGCCGTCACCGGTGGAGACGCACGGATTGGTGGTGTGCTCGTAGACGTTGCCGATGCCGCCGGTGGCCATCATCGTCACCTTCGCCAAAATCGTGTGGATTCGTTTGGTCTCCGGACTATAGACGTAAGCGCCATAGCAGGTGATATCGGGCGTGCGGCGGGTGACTTCCACACCGAGGTGGTGCTGGGTGATGATCTCCACCGCCAACCGACCTTCGTAAATCTCGATGTTGGGGTTCTTCCGAACAGCCTGAATGAGCTTCTGCTCGATTTCCAAACCTGTTAGGTCCTTGTTGTGGAGGATACGGTACTCGGAGTGACCGCCCTCCTTGGCAAGCGCGAAGGTGCCGTCGGGGTTCTTGTCGAAATCGACACCCCATTTCACCAGCTCCATCACACGTTCGGTGCCCTCACGGATGGTGATCTCCACGATGTGACGGTCGGAGAGTTCGTCACCGGCCACCATCGTGTCCTGAATATGCTTTTCGTAGGTGTCGGGCTCGTACATGACAGTGGCGATGCCGCCCTGCGCATAGCGGGTGGAGCCCTCATCCATCTTTCCCTTGGTGATCATACAGACCTTGCCGTAGTTGGCGGCCTTCAGCGCAAAGCAGAGTCCCGCGATGCCCGAACCGATAACCAAAAAATCAACTTCCTTACGCATAGTTTCGTATAAATACATTTGACGCGGCAAAGGTACAAAAAATGTTTACACGTTTACAAGTTTAGGGGTTTAGGGGTTTAGAGGTTTACACGTTTAGAGGTTTAGTAAACCTGTAAACCTGTAAACCTGTAAACCTGTAAACCGGTAAACCGGTAAACCTGAAACCGCAAATCAAAAAAAACGCACTATATTAAAAAATGTGTATCTTTGCCCCTTGATTTTTTGAGTGCTTACAATTTAAAAAACAAACAATATGAGCAAATTAGTTTCAATTGAAGACGCTGTTGCGCACATTAAAGATGGTATGACCCTGATGATCGGCGGTTTCTTAGGCGCCGGCACGGGTGTGAAAATGGTGGAAGCCATTGCTAACAAGGGTGTTAAAGACCTCACCCTGATCTGCAACGACACCGCATATCCCAACAAATTCATCGGTATGTTGATTTCCAACAAGCAGGTGAAGAAGCTCTACGCTTCCCACATCGGTACCAACGCCGACACCATCCAGCAGTTCAACGACAAGACCCTGGAGATCGAGTTCTGTCCGCAAGGCACTCTGGCTGAGCGCATCCGCTGCGGCGGTGCAGGTCTCGGCGGCGTGCTCACCCAGACGGGTCTCGGCACCGTTGTCGAAAACGGCAAACGCAAAATCGAAGTTGATGGCAAGGAATACCTCCTTGAACTGCCTCTCCACGCTGACGTAGCCATCATCGGCGCCAGCATCTGCGACGAAATGGGCAACGCCATCTACAAAGGCACCACCCAGAACTTCAACCCCATGATGGCCGCCGCTGCCGACACCGTCATCCTCGAAACCAAGGAACTCGTCCCCACCGGCTCCATCCCGATGGAACAGATCCACACGCCGGGGATCTACGTCGATTATATCGTGAAGTAGGACTTTAGATTTGAGACTTATATCTTAAGTTTCAGGTTTCAAGTTTCAGGTTTCAGGTTCATGAAGAAAGTACTTATTACTATAATAGTACTCATCACCCTACTCTGTTCGGGCGGCCACGCGCAAAGTCCGAACAGTTTTTCTGTTGTACTGGACAAAAAAATCACCGACTGGGTCACGGTTCCGTGTGAGAAGTCAGGATTCTGTGTGGTGGCGGAGAAGAAGCAGAAAGATGACAAGCAGATGATTATCAATCACTTCGACACCACAATGCACACCGTTTTCGACACAGCCTTCACCCTGAGTCTGGACTACCAAAGCCAGTTCGTCTTTTACGAAAACGGCAGTTTGGTAATTTTCTACCGCAACTACAACAAGCGCCAAGTCGGAAAAGGCACGCTGTTGCTCTATCATCTTGACAGCAAAACCATCGACAGTGTGGATGTCTCCAACTGGCCGTCGAACGGCGGCAGCGGATGGTGGCGCCATTATGACGGAAACATTTTCTTCACCGACAAATGCAAAAATGGCGACCAAGTCTGGTATCTGCCGGCTGGCACCACGCAACCCCTACCCTTCTCCTTCACACAGGAGAACCGTGGCGAGGTGCTCGCCATTAACGTGGACACCACGAGTGGCAAAGCGATCATCTGCTTCACTTCGGGCGGCCGCACAGCCTACTTCGAGACCGATTTCAACGGGAAATCCTCCTTCGCCAACATCATTAACGAACCTGCCACCAGCGCACAATGGATCTCCATCGGACCCAACCATTCGCTGCTGATGCTCTACTACGAGGACGACAGAACCTTCTACATGCATCCCGTCAACATCCTGAATCACAAGGTGATGCCGTCGGAAACCATCTATTGCGCCGACATCTTGGTTCCGGAAACGCTGCCCAACAACGCGAC
>JAGBPE010000153.1 GCA_017633495.1 Bacteroidales bacterium
CTTAGTACATGACAAAAATTTCAGTCTGGTGTAAGTATTTGATTAGCAATGGATGAGAAGTTAAAAATCGGTATTTTGTATTCATTTCTGCCTCTCAACAGGAACTCCGTCACAATGTCGAGGCCGTAGCGGAAGATGCTCTTGGCCTTTCTGCCGTGTTTGAGGATGCGGATGGGGTTGTACTTCAGCCGCACAAGCTCGCCTATGTTGTAGCACCACACGAATGCAATCATCACCAGCAGGAGCAGTTTTCCAATCCTGTGCAAATCAGTAAGATGTGTATCCTCAATATTGAACCCCGCGCTCTTCATCGCCTTGAACATTGTCTCGATCTGCCAGCGCTTCTTGTATGTGTCGAGGCTTTCTTCCGGCCGGTTGTACGAGATGAGGATTTGCAGCTCCGGCCTGCCGTCGCGCCCTTTGACCTTGCTGGCGGACAGGTAGCAGGCCTGCCCGTTCACATAGTAGATCTTGTGCAGGCACTTGGCCTCTCCCACACGCAGGTCGGCGAATAGCCACGAAGCCTTGGCGCGCCTTCCCGACGAGGGTCTGGCAACCCAGAAGTTCTCCCTGATGCGGATATGGTAGCGGATGCCGCTGTCGTTGAGCCATTTCACCCAGTGCTCACCCACGAACTCGCGATCCGCCAAAAGGCAATTGATGCTCTCGGTCCCGAACAGACGGATGTAGCGCTGTAGCAGCCCTATCCGCTCCTTCGTGTTGGAGGTCCCCTTTTTGGGCAGCATTGTGAACATCAGCGGGTAGGCCACCCCGTCGTGCACCACGGCCAGCATAAAGATGTTGATGTCGGTGCTGCCGAACTTCCAGTTGGTCCTGTCGATGGCCAGGCAAAACGGGCCTTTTCTGGGCAGCAAGCGGTAGATGACGCGCGCGATGAGGTCACGGTCAAGGTCGAATTCGGCGAAAAAGCGTTGGATTCTCCGCAAACACGACGATGACTTCGCGGGCGAGTCAAAAACGGTTGACAAGAGGCTGAAGCACACTGTTTTTGCCTTGCACAAGGCCACGACAAACAGCGATATGAGCTTGATATGGGCAAGGTTGATGTTTTTTCCTAAAAAAGTGACCAACGTGTCGGATAATTCGTTATTTTTGCTGCCGTGATTGATACTCATAGAAGAAAAGATGTGGTAGTTTTTTGCTTCTAAAATACTGAATATCAATCACTTTATCAAGAATAAAACAAAAAAGTTACCAACAAAATTTGTTGATAACTCGCTAAATATAAACAAGTTAGATTAAAATTTCAAATTTTTGTCATATACTAAAATTATTCAGTGTAAAAACGAAAATGAACTCATCTATTTATCAAATGCCATCTATGAAAGCGGATTGGTGATATATTCCGCTCCCGACTACTATGGAGGAATAGCATTACACTCAATTCCCCCATCAGATCCCAAATATTCGTATCAGTATTATTTAAATAATACAGGGCAGGCAATACCTACTCTCATTTCAAATTCAGAATATGGCAGTGCTGGTATGGATATAAAGGCTGTCAATGCTTGGATGTTTGTTCAATATTTACATAATAATTTAGGAAATGCCATCAAAGTTGCTGTTATTGATGATGGAGTTGAAGATCCCGAAGACTTAATGACGGGCTCATCAAATCGAGTTTTACAAGGATGGACCTGCGGAGGTGGAAACGGACATCCGATGGACAATTCCTTGCATGGCCAGTGTGTTGCTGGAATAATTGCCGCCAGTCACAATGATAAAGGTGTTGCAGGAATAGCACCAAACACAGAAATAATTCCTATCTGTATACAAAAAGACCATTCATTTTTACATTTGTCCTTTAATGGTCCATATTATAGTTGCTTCTATTCATTTGGTAAAATAGCCAGAGCAATTAGAAAAGCTTGGAATAAATTTGGAGCTGAAATTTTGAATAATAGCTGGGGGAGTACAGTATTTATTCATGATAAAATCTTGAGGGCGTTTGAGAAAGCGGCAAACAAGGGTAGAGATGGTAAAGGCTGTGTCATAACGGCTTCAGCGGGTAATGAAAGCTCTACTACAAACACTAATGAGATAGGAAGAATGCCTTATTCTATAAATGTTGGTGCTATTGATAAAAATGGATTTCGTACTTCATATTCCAATTACTCGTCCGGTAACCAACCTGGTGTTGACATTGTTGCTTTTGGTGGACGATTCGATTCGATAAATCCTACTACAACTGGATATGACATTCGCACTATCGACCGTGAGGGTAATAGAGGTTTTACAAACAATAATTATCATGATTTTTTTGGTGGAACTTCTGCCGCTGCCCCGATGGTATCGGGAGTTGCTTCACTTATGTTGTCGGTTAACCCGAACCTGACTGGTCAGCAGGTGAAAGACATCATAGAGCAGACCGCACAGAAATTGCCAAACTACACGTTTGCCCCAGTTTCCTCCACGCATCCGAACGGAACCTGGAACAATGAGGTGGGTTACGGGCTGGTTGATGCGCATAAGTCAGTGGTTTATGCCTATATGTACGGGCATGATGTCTCACTTTCTGTGGAAGAGCTGTTAACCTGCAGCTCGTACTCCTGCGTCTGCAACATCTGGCATCCTGAGTTGTTTACCTACGAATGGTCTTGTTCGTCCAACATGTGTATCTCTGTACAGAACGACAATCAAGTTACCCTTATTCCACTTTCGTCAGGTACAGGTACTGTCTCCGTCAACATTCTGTCTTACGGAAGAATTATGTACACCCAAACCGCGACCGTGGACTTGTCGGCAGCGTTGCCCAGTTCGTTGCAACCGGTTGCTACTACCCCGATAAATA
>JAGBPE010000154.1 GCA_017633495.1 Bacteroidales bacterium
CTATCCAAGAAACAATTATTTGGTCATCCGTATCCCAATTAAGAACTGCCGCCCTCGAAGGGCGGTGATAGAAGTTGAGGTTTGGTATGCAGAGACGCTTTCGCGGCGGTATTCCGTGGCATCAAGGAGATTACGGCACTCGATGAAAAGAGTGGCGTATGGCAGAGACCAAGAGGCACATACTTTCAAGAGCGGGGTGTTGGAGATTGTCGTTCCCGGAATCTCGCTCCAAAGCCAGTGTCCGGTTGCATCAATGGAGAGGGGTTTGGCGGGTTTCACACGCAGTGTACCTTCGACTTGAAACATCTGTGTGTGCTGCATTGATGAGCCCGTTACAATATCGCGGTCGTAACTGCTTGTAACATTCGTGGAAAACCACCTCGCAGGGTTACTCGTAAAGTTGAGCTGGAGATGTAGCCGAGCGCTATGATAATTTACCGGAATACCCTGAAGATACTCCCTAAGCTCATTCTCTATCCAACCGCCTTCCAAGCCCAGAACGAAGGCTCTTAGACCGAAATACTTTTTTAATGAGCCATTTACACTCCAACCGGAAGTGGTGGTAATCAGCGGCAGATAGTATTGAAAGGTGAGGTTCTCCAACCATGTGCTTGAAGGCACACGGTCCCCACCACTAAATGACCAGGAACCGGAGATGGTAGCGAAGAACATTGACGGCATATCACTCCATCGTAGTGATGCCTGGTTATTCCATCTGGTACTGCTCCGTAAACTGTCGCTTATGGCCAGCGTACGCCAGGATTGCATCACTGCAGCGTCGAGCAGTGATTCCGGATTGGAGCGAGTCAGTGAATAGGATGATAAAGCGGAGAGTTCAAGCCGTTGAGATAGTTCCCAGCGCAGCGAAACCGATGGAGAAACAGTTGGATAAAGCAGGTTATCGTTTCCTTGAACAGAGAGATAATGCAGTGAGCCTGGTAACGTAAAAGTCAGAAGTGCACCGCCAAGTGAGATGGCGTCCGAGACACGTACTGAAGGGCGGAATTCCCATAAGTGCAACGAGCCGTTAGTCTGTACATCCTCGAATGATACACCTTCTGCGTCCGCTTGACGGCCAACATAGCCCAACAAGGCTTCGCCTGAGAGGCTGATGCGATGACGTCCGGGACTCCAATTCTGCGAAGTGCGCAGTTCGGTAGAGAAGTCCTGCCCCATCAAGTGCTGACCATATTCCCGGCCATCGGTCACATACCGTGCGACGTGATTGTAGCGGCGATACTTGCTCTCACTGGTCAACTCCAGAGCACGTGTGGCATTTTGTCGCAGCACCATCTTCAATAGATTGTCCGCATTGAACGACGGAAGGTCGTATAATTGGTCGTATTGCTGTTTGCCTCCCATAAGGGCAGATTCATTGACCTGCAACTGGCCCGCCGCGGAGAATTCATTGCTTAAATAACGAGACTGACTGTTATCCTCATAAGACGCGGTGCCGGAAAAGTATCCGCGACGATCGGTCATCACTCTGTTTTCCAAGATTTCAAGCGAGGTTCCATCAGCAAAACGGATTTCCTCACGGCTCTCCGAAGTTTCGTCATAGTGCTCCCCTGCCGTCTGCAGAGCGAGACGCAGTTGCCGGGTTTCACCCAGTTTTACCAAGTGGTGGAATGATCCCAAGCCGGACAGGTTATCATACCAGTATTCCTTAGGAAGGGAGAGATAACTCCTGCCAGGATTCAAGCGAGAACGCAAGTCGCTGTCGATTTCGCCCGGCATAATGAGATAGACCCCCTGGCCACGACCGAGAATGGACTGTTGCTGTAATTCCTGCAGGATATCACCGCCGTCGTTATTTCCTTTGACGAGGAACAGGCTCTGGCGTTTCTTGCTGAAGTTCGTGAGCATGGACCGCACTTCGAAGAGTGGGAACGGCGGCAGGCCAAGAACCGCGTCGCCTGACAACATCCAGGTGCTCCGAATGCTTTCCTTCAGGATGATATTAATGGAACTACGGTCGGTGAGGGAAATATCTTGCAGTGCTCGGACAGGCTGATGGTTCATATACACTTCGACCCGATCTATGGCATCGGCAGAAAGATTGTTGGTGACCGTTCCGTAGCGTGCTCCCATGAGATCCATCCCTTCCACATAGAGTTTCCCGATAGGCTTTTCATTGTGCCTGATTCCCCCCGAGGTTGTGACCGTGATGCCGGGAAGCTTTGCGAGCAGATCGCCCATCGTACGCTCTGTACCGTCCTTGAAAGCTCCGACGGAAAACGAAAGCGTATCTCCTTTTCTCTCAATGACGGAAGACGTAACTTGAGCAGCCCGCAGTTCCGTACGCTTCTCTGTCAGTTCCACTTCGAGACCGGAGGTTTTATCTGGCGTTAGGGCTCTTTTCACGACCTCGAATCCCATCATCGATACGCGAAGCTCGTCTATCACCACCCCTGGTGGTACTTTCAAATCGAATCGGCCATTGTTGTCACTATATGCATAAGTCATCTGCTGTGATCCTGCCAGCCCCAGCACAAACGCCCCGGACAATGGTTCTTTCGTTTTCGCATTTCGTACAACGCCCGACACGACCGTCTGCGCAACGGCAACGGTGCAGCTGACAATCAGAGCCAACCAAAACGTATATACCCTATACCGGAGCATTACCTGTTGTTTCTCCAGTATTCCGTGGGAATGAGCGGAATGTATCTGAAGTATGCGGACTGATCGAGTTCCTTGCCACTGGCATTTGTAACTCGACTGGTTCGAATTCCGTGTGCTTCATTAAAAAATTCCACATCATTCCTTAGTTTTGTATAAGTGTTTTCAATGATTCTCAGTTCATCCGTTTTGTAATCCTTCTCGCGTCTTTTGCTGCGCGACACCGTATAGAATTTCCGCAATTGGTCAAATCGATGAATGCCAGAAAACTGTTGAGCACCTGTAAATTTAAAGGCAAACAAGTTGTCAGCGTCTTGCGCCTCCAGAATCAGGCCGGGCGCTCCCCAAAGCAGCCAAGGTCCGATGTTCAGCGGTATTTCTTCCGTATACCAAACCGTCCAGTTACGACCCAGATAAGACGTCGTGGCTTTATGGCAGTGATAACCCTCAATCTCTTTCTCTTCATCCAACAACTCCCACGCCGGCATGATGAGTTCTCCCTTTCCGTTCAGACGGATCGTGGCGGTTTGATAGTGTTGAATGAAAGACCGATTCTGGAAGTCAATGGTTGTGGATTCGAACAATTTCGATTGGATTTGGGCCATCTGACCATATACTTTGTTGTCAACAATGGACCCATTTTCGTCAAACGCATGGATTGACAGGGAGTCCTTCATGTATTTGCTTTCGCTGTACCATGCGCTCCTTCCTTCACAATAGTCTAGACGCATATCGGGTGCTGAACGGTATTCTCCGGCAGGGTCCAACTTATACGAATACTCATAGGTACATCGCACGCTTTGTGCACTTGCGACAAAAGCAAGAAGAATCATTCCTATGGAGCAGGACATGGCGCGATAAAGTGTATTACGGTCATTCATGGCGAGGTGGTTTTAAATCAAGGGTGCAGATGTAGGTCATGTTAACGTCTTTTCCATTAGTTGTTTGCGGCGGAGCCCATTTGGGAGATCTCCGGGCGGTGCGCAGAACTTCTGCGTCCAAATCAGGGTGCAGGGTTCCGAGTAGTTTGATATCGTACATTTTCCCTTCGGAGTCCAGTTTGAAATAAAGGTAAATGCGCCCCTCCACACCGGCTTTGCGACAAGAGGCGGGATAGTGGATTTCCTGATAGATCCAATCGACAAATTGGCTGCCATTAAAAAAGTTGGGAGGCAAAATGGGTTCGGCCGTCAGCAAGGATGAACCGGCGAGAAGGGGCAATGCCAGCAGAACGACAACACAACGCCAGAAATTTTGTGTCGGACGCTTCAGTTGTGCAAGCCGAAGCTTCAGTTGCGCGTGGTTGAAGCCATTAGCCTGAAGGAACAACGACTCTCCCACGGCCTTCCGGATAAGAAGTTTCTGATATTGAATGCCGTCAAAACCTTGTTTAAGCACGGTGGCGTCCGCTTCATATTCGTGAAGCAGTTGCAGTTCGTTCCGACAGACCCATACCAGTGGATTGAACCACTGAAAAGCCGTCAAAATAGTAAAGAGAAGCATATCCCACGAGTGCCTGCATGCAACGTGGGCGTGTTCGTGTGCGAACATGGCCGGATAGGTCTCATAGTCGCTACGGTTCATCACAATACGGCGCATCCAACTGAAGGACGCCAAGTCGTGGTCCGATAAATAGAGCCGACAACCATCTTTAAGCTCGTAAGGAGAGTTGCGGAAAAAACGTATCATCCGAACGAAGGAGACCGTGTTCACAATCATAACAATGAGTACACCCGCCAGCCATAGGCCGATTGTTATGCCTTGCCATGGCATAGGCTCAGTTTCTGTCGCACCCTCAGTATTGACGTTGCCCGAGGCTGATTCCGAGGGGAGGGAGTCCAGCAGTGACGGCCCTGCCGTATGCATAGGTAGCAACGGAAGCAGGAGGCAAAGGGCCGTGCCCACAAGTAACGCGGCGCGATTGAATCGGAAATGCGAACTACGCCGGGTCACCAATAGGAAGAAGCCATAGAAGACTGTCAGATTCAGAGCGCTTCTGATCAGATACACTAAAATTGAGAACATCATTGAGCGTTTTCAATCTCTTTAATGAGTGCTTTGAGTTCTGCTAAATCCATCTTTTCCTCTTTCACGAATCGGGAGACCATATGAGTGTAGGAACTGCCGTAGAATTTCTTTACGACATCAGAGATGGCTTTGTCAGCGATATCGTGTTCGCTCAGCACGGCATGATAGCGATAAGCATTCGCATACTTGTCGCGGGTGACATACCCCTTTTCTTCTAAGATGCCCAGTTGCGTCGCCAGTGTATTGTGGTGGGGTTTGGGATCGGGATAATAGCGCAAGAGATCCTGTATGAACATATCCCCATGTGCCCAAAACAACCGCATGATTAATTCTTCTTTCTCCGTTAATCTTTTCATCTCTTTCTTGATTTTGATCCTTCGATACAAAGTTAGAAATCTTTTCGTAAAACGAAGAATAATTATAGTAGTTCTACGAATAATATCGTATTTCAACATGAGAAATAAGCCATTTTTGCTTTGTGATGATGGCTAATTCCGATACTACTTGTCACTCTACATGGGGCAATGTCTAGAGGATTCTACGACTAGTTGGTCTTGGCAATTCATTGTTAGGATAAATCCTGGGCTTGCCCGGATTCTGCCACCTTTTAAGGATGGTGGGTAACACAATACCCCCTTATATAAAGCATAAGGGGAGGTCTGCCAAGGAATCAGCAAGCTGTGGCTGGCAAATGGCCGCTCAAAAGGAGTGTTTGTTCGGAGCATCTCGTCAGTTTTTATGGAAGAGCAAAGTTTGGCACTATTATGATCGACAGCCTTCGGGCTTGCCCGGATCATGGACACTCAAAATGACAACTGGTAACTTAATATGTAGGTCGACCGATGTCGCCTACCAAGTGCCGAAATGCGGCGAGCCGGGAGTGGCAGGAACGAAGGGAAAAGCCGATACAGTCTTAAAAGCGCACAAGATTCAATGGGTGGATACGACGATAGCTCGCACCTTCTCAGGCCGAGC
>JAGBPE010000155.1 GCA_017633495.1 Bacteroidales bacterium
CATCCGTTTCCTACCGGGCTTCTGTCCCTGCGGGACAAGGTGGTCGTGGGGCGACGCTGTCCTACCGAGCTTCATCCCCTGGCGGGGAAACCTGGTCATTTCCAATTGAAGGAAACCTTTCCGTCACCCCCACCATTGTACATTGTTCATTCTACATTGTACATTGTTTCACCTTCTCCGCCAAAGAACGCGACCCCGAAACGGGCTATTCTTACTTTGGCTCACGCTATTACAGCAGCGACTTGTCCATCTGGTTGAGCGTCGATCCCATGAGTGACAAATATGCTTACCAATCAGGCTATGTTTATTGTGGAAACAACCCATTAACATTGATTGACCCGAATGGGGAGGATGAATGGGAAGTAAATAAATCCGGACATATCAGACATGTGGAAGGATCTGATGGGAAACCTGATAAACTTTTTGTTGTCAGAGGTTTTGGGGCTAAAAATTTCAAAAAAAGGACTAAAGTGGAAGGCCTTGATGTGGATGCCGATCTTATGAAAAGCATGGTGGATGCTGATGAAAAATATGGTAAGATATGCATATCACAAACTAATCGTAGCGAGGATATGGAAAGTTTATTTAATTTTCTGGCGGACAACACAAACGTCGAATGGAGTTTAGCAACTCTTGATTATGGTACAGGTTACGGGCCCACACCAGAACGCACGGATTTCCTTATTACAGATCATGCTCGAACAAGAAGTGAGACCGCTACTAAATTAACTCTCAATAACTGTACGAATGGTGGGTTGATCAGAATTAAACACAGTCACCCAGCTTTCCTTTCGTTATTGGATTTTTTAGAACACAATCGTATCAGTACGCCGTCTGGTAACCCTCAAGGCTCGGATTATAAGGGGGATTATGGGCATAAAAGACTATGCACCGAGTCGGAAAATTCACCGAATGCTATTTTCATCTTAAGATACAGGGGGCATGATAAAATATATTAACATAAGAAAAGGCAGAGTCGTTATCGTGCTTTTGATAATTTTGGTGATTCTATTGCCAAAACCTGTGGTCTCGCAATCTGAAACCTGGCAATCTCGCTATGTGGTGGTTGAACCGACCCTGGTGATGGAAGTTGTACTGGAACAGGTGTGCCCTTCTTTCAAAAACTGCCTGTGTGTCCGCAACGGGATACCTTTTTATGGTCGCATGTGGATGCACGACACGATACTGACCGTCCAGTTAAGCCAGAAGAGGGAGGCCATTCCGCAATTGGTCCCATACGTTTGCATTTTTGACAACATTCCATTCTTCATTCATCCAAATGATATGTCAAAGTTCTTTAAAGAGACTAACATGATGATGTGTGCTGACACGCTTTTTGACACCCAATCGTGGGATGGGAAGGTGATTTGCAGTTACTCCAATGTTATAGACGACGATTATTATGAAGCGAAATTCACTTTTTCAGGCGGTAGTTTCCACCTTTGCTGTGAACATCCTTGCATCACCGAGCAGCAAAAAGTGCCCAATCTGAAACCTCAAA
The DNA here is from genome assembly GCA_017633495.1 of Bacteroidales bacterium. Lineage (GTDB taxonomy): Bacteria > Bacteroidota > Bacteroidia > Bacteroidales > WCHB1-69 > F23-D06. The sequence goes on from JAGBPE010000155.1 coordinate 1,502, forward strand.
ATATCCATTATTCCCCAAAATCGTTGAACAAACGTTGCATTTACAGTCCATACGTGGACACAGTATCTATTGCCACGGTTCGTCTTTCTGTCAAGTTCAACAATATACGGCAGATGAAAGTGGTGGAAATTCATGATTTGACCTATCTTTGGGTGTGCAAATTTCAAACGGACCGTTATCCTGACCAGGAATATTTTTATTATGATGGTTGTGAGATATCAGATTCTGCGCAATATACGTTTTACAAGTCACAAATTGAAGATATTGTTCATAAATTACGCTTTCGAGTCCCAAAAAAATACACACATTTCGCAAAATTCAAACAGAAGTATGGCTACGATGAATATCTCATAATCGATTATAAAATAAGTGAAAATGAAACTGTTATCTTAACTTTGAAAGTTTTACCTGTCTTTACGAAATAATTTTGTTGATAATAACCGTTTTCATACCATAAATAATCGCCAATGAACCGCCGCCAACCAACTGCTAACTACTCACTGCTAACTGCTAACTCGTCTTACACTGTTGGTGAAACCTGAAACCTGAAACCTGAAACTTAGTGTAGAGTTAGTGTAGAGTTACCCCAGAGCTACCGCACAATCGTAATCGACCCGTGCCACTGCGTGGTCTTCGCTTTGCCTTTGTAGGTGAAAACATAGTAATAGACGCCGTCGGGGAGGTTTTCGCCGGAGAAGGCGTTGCTGCCCTCGTGGATTTGTCCGTCCTTGGCCCAGGTGTCGTAGTTCTTCACGTGATAGACCACCTTGCCCCAGCGGTCGCTGATGCGCAGCTCGTTGTGGCGGTACTCGTCCGGGTCCTCCGGGTTGATGTCGGTGTTGAGGTTCTCGATGGCCCACACGTCGTTGATACCGTCGCCGTTGGGCGTAATCACGTTCGGGAAGATCAGGTCGTCCTCGATCACCACGATGTGGCTGACCGAGTCACCGCAACCGCCGTCGGTGAGGAGCGTGAGCGTCACCACATAGTCGCCCCACGTGCTGTAGGCGTGCGAGGTATTGATCTCCCCCTCGGTGGTTTCGCCGTCGCCGAAGTCCCAAGTCAGGTGGTTGGCGGCAATATCCATTACGTTCTCGGAAAGATAGGCGGTGAAATCGACGTTGCCGTTGTTCTCGCTCATCATCGAAATGTCGGGTGTGGCGATGAAGTCAATCGTCGGTTGCGGAGAGGTGGTGATGTAGTTCCACTTCATCACGGAATCCTTGCAGCCCTCTGGGGTGGTGATAATCAGCTTGATGGAGTAGGTGCCCGCGTCGTTGAAATCAAACACGGGATTGTCCTCGTTGGAGTAGTCCACCAAAACGCCCTCCTGGTCGTAAACGAACCATTCGGTGGTCAGCCCGTCCGTGGCGGGCGAGGAGATGTCGGTGAAATGGACGTGCAGCGGGGTGCAGCCCGAGAGCACGTCGGCCTCCAAATCGGCGACGGGTAGCGGATAGAAGGTGACCAGCACGGTGTCGGAACTTTCGCACGTCAGCGACGCGTCGTTGTCGAGCGAGACTTGCAGAATGTACTCCCCGGAGGTGATCACCTCGATGGAGTCGCCCGTGTCGCCCGTACTCCAGTAGTATTGCACCCCGTCGGCGGCGTAGTTGGCCTGCAGCACGGCAACCTCGCCGGTGCAGAGGAACTGGTCGGGACCCAAATCCGGTTTGTAGCTGTTCACCAATTGGATGTTGATGCTGTCCAACAGCCACGTGTCCTCGCAGCCGATGGAGCTGTGAGCAAGGATGTAGTACAGGCCCGTGTCGGCCAAAGTGAGGTCGCCGATGATGTAGGGCTCCTGCGTCAGCGTGTCGCCCGAAGGGGTGATAAGATGCACAGTGTCAATGTTTTCCGTGATGTAGTTGAAGGTCACGGAATCGTGCAGACAGTAGGTGTCGCGCATGTAGATGTCGATGTGTCCCACGCTGCTGTAGTCGCTGAAATAGCCCAACGAGGAGGACATGCCGGTGTAGTAGTCGAGGATGCCCAGGTGGAACGGCCCGATGGAATTCTGCAGGATCATCACCGTCTGTGTGGGCACTGAGTTGGAGAAGTCCTTGTAGCAGTAAGACCACGATGGGTTATAGGGGAGTATGGTGAAATCGTTGGCGGTCACGGGGATGTTGTTGTTGCCCACGGTCATGGTGAAGCCGTTGACGTAGGCGGTGGGCACCACGATGGAGAGGCGCAGGTGGGTGGAGTAGGAGGGGCGCGCGTAGACGACCTCCTGCGAGCCGGTGCAGCCGATGGCGGGCAGTTGCGTGCCGCCAGCCTCACCGTCGGAGCCGGTCACTTGGAACACCTGGATGGGCTTGTCGGCGGTGACCATCGTGGCGATGGTGGGCGAATTGCTGGGCAGATAGGTGTAGCTTTGCCCCACGTTGAGGGTGGCTGCGGGGGTGGTGCTGCCGTTGATGTAGACGTGGGTGGTGTCGAGCGTGGGGATGATGCATAGGTTCTCGAACAGACGGTTGTTGTACATGGCGATGAAGAGGTCGCCGGCGTATTCGATAGGCACAATCTGCTCGCCCACAAGGTCTTGACCGGAATAACCCGAAATCTGGTTGCTGGCCACGGAGTCGTCGGTGGAGTTCACCGCAATGGGCTTGTCGGAGGTGATGCGCGTGTTGGTGAGGTGCCCGCCGGCGGTCTGACTGGCCGACTTGATGCAGTATGACTGTCCCGCATTCAGGGTGATGGTGATGGGCGTGCCGGCCGCGATGCCGCCCTGCAGCGGTTGCGACGGAATGATGGTCACCGTGGTGTTGTTCTCCGTCGCCACAATCTCGATGCTGTTCATCGCGTCGGTGGGCGGACCGTCGACCAGATAGTTCTGCATCGGCACGATGAAGTCGGTGCCCAAGCCGTTGCGGCCCTTCAGGGTGTAGATTTCGCTGTTGTTGGCACCCAACTGGTAGTATGTGGTGATGTTAGCGGTGGAGACAATCTTGAAACCGTGGTTGCAGATGGTGTTGACCGGAGCCGTTTGCACGGTGTTCTCCTGACTGGTGACATCCAAGGCGTAGTAGCTGTATGGGTTGAGGTTGACGGTGACGGGTGTGAAGCCTGGGTTGGCGGGCTGGGAGATGGTCACCGTGGCGGGGTCGCTGAAGGAGGTGAAACAGAAGGTGATGGGGTTATGCGCGTGGTTGGGGGAGATTTCGGGAGCGGCAAACCAGAAGAGGTTGTCGATCTGCGCCCGAAGCGGCATCGTCAGGACAACAGCCAGCAAAAGACACAAAAGGCGCCTTTGAAGATGGAGTGACGGAGTTGAGTATATGTAGGGCATATAAATTATCAAATATGAAACAACGCTGCAAAGATAACTTTTTTTTGATTCGACTGTTTGCTTAAAAAATGTATTTTCGCGGTTCTGTTTTTAGAACCGATTTTTGTTGTAAAATATTGATAATAATATAATTAAAAAAAAACGAGATTATGAAAAAAACATTTGCTTTGATGATTGCGGTTTTCGCATTCGCTATGGTTTTCACCTCCTGCACCAAGGAGGGACAGTACATGCCCAAACAAAAGATTTCCGAGATTGTGCATACTAAATACTACAAGATGCCCATGGGTACGACTATTTCCTATACGGAACGTGAAGTTTGGTCTTGGAATGGCAAACTGCTGAGTTATATTGACTATTACGATGCCAATGGCGATCGTTCCAGCACCTCGCTGTTCCGTTACGACGGGGACAATAGAATTGAGGAGATTGATTATAAAAACGCCACCGCCAAGTACGAATATGATGGCAATTCGATAAAAACAATCAGCATTTTCAGTCAAAACGGCTCCCTGCGCGGAAAATATGAGTTTGAACATAAAGGGAATACGCTGACCGCCATTAATGTGACTACCAACAGCGGCAAGTCGATGGAGGCGCTCCCCTTCAATCCCTTGTGCTTCTTCCTTCCTGAGAATGCCGCCAACCAAGTGATGGAGAGTGCTGCAACAAAGGGTAGCAGTCGTATAGTCCTCACGTGGTCGGGAAAGAATGTCACTGTTGCCGATATCAGTGGTAGCGAAATGGCCACCTACAAGTGGACATACGATGAATACAGCAATCCCTTCAAGGCTCTTTTGGATATGGGAACGGACAATGCCTCTATGATATTTTCCGAAAACAATGTTGTTCGTGAGGAGGTGACGACCAATAACACCACTACCGCCACGGACTTCCGTTACACGTATGACAAGAAGTATCCGGTAAAGAAGGAGTGGACAGTGGTGGAGTACAGTCCTCTCGAGATGGTGGAGTACAACATCAATTGCATTGACGAATACAAATATTAAGAGTTGTTGAAAACTTTTTCCCCGCAAGTGACTGAGTGTAAGGAAAAAGTGTATATTTGCACGCTTGTTAGAAAAACTGGTTTCCGCTGTTTAATTAATTGTTTTTCAATTAGTTGAATAGCGATGCAAAGTGTCGAAACGAGCAGAAAAAGACAATTAATTTTATAAATTTAACCAAAATGTCAGGATTAATAGGAAAAAAAATTGGGATGACTAGCATCTACGATGCCTCCGGCAAGGTTGTGCCGTGCACGGTGTTAGAGGCTGGTCCTTGCGTGGTCACGCAAGTCAAAACCGTCGAGACGGACGGCTACAGCGCTATCCAATTGGCTTACGACGAGAAGAAAGAGAAAAAAACGACCAAGTCTCTGAAGGGTCACTTCGCAAAGGCTGGTACCACGCCGAAGAAAATTTTGCGTGAGTTCACCCGTTTCGAGGAAGGCCATCAGAAATCTTTGGGTGATGTGCTCGACGTCACCGTCTTCGAAGAGGGCGAATATGTGGACGTGAGCGGCACCTCCAAGGGTAAAGGTTTCCAGGGCGTTGTGAAACGCCACCACTTCGGCGGTGTCGGCGACGCTACGCACGGTCAGCACAACCGTCTGAGAGCCCCCGGTTCTATGGGCGCATCCTCTTACCCGTCACGCGTGTTCAAAGGCATGCGCATGGCCGGTCAAATGGGTAACGCCAAGGTGAAATGCATCAACCTCCAGATCATGAAGATCGTGAAAGAGAAGAATTTAGTTTTAGTTAAAGGTTCCGTTCCGGGAGCCAATGGTTCATATATAATTATTGAGAGATGGAGCTAACAGTTTATAAAATCGACGGCAGTGCAACTGCAAAGACGGTTACCCTGAACGATAAGATCTTCAACGTGGAACCGAACGATCATGCCATCTGGCTTGACGTGAAACAATATTTGGCAAATCAAAGACAAGGTACCCACAATACGCTGGAACGCTCCACCGTGTCAGGCAGCACCCGCAAGCTCAAACGTCAGAAAGGTACTGGCGGTGCTCGTGCAGGTAGCATCAAGAGCCCGACCATCCGCGGCGGTGCCACCGTGTTCGGACCTCATCCTCGCGACTACGGCTTCAAGCTCAACAAGAAAGTGAAACGCCTCGCACGCTTCTCCGCCTTCACCTACAAACAACAGGAAGGCGTCATCACCGTGGTGGAAGACTTCACCTTCAACGAGCCCAAGACCAAGGAGTACAAGGCTATGCTCAAGAACCTCAAGCTTGAGGGTAAGAAGACCCTTCTGCTGCTCCCCGAGAACGACAGAAACGTCTATCTTTCCGGCCGTAACCTCCAACGCACCAAGATCATGCGCGCTATCGAGGCCAATACGTATCATGTGCTTAACGCCAACAACCTCATCATCTGCGAAAGCAGCCTCAAGGAGTTGGACAAAATGTTAGGCGAATAATTCAATCACCTTAAAAATTTGAAACAATGAGTTGCATTATAAAACCCATCATCAGTGAGAAGATGACCACCGTGGCTGAGAAGTACAACCGCTACGGCTTCATGGTGACGCGCGAGGCTACGAAACCCGAGATCAAACGCGAGATCGAGTCTATCTACAACGTGAAGGTGGTGCGTGTGAACACGCTCATCCAACGTGGCAAGACCACTGCCCGCAACACCAAGGCTGGTGTCATCTACGGTCAGAAAAACAATTTCAAGAAGGCTTACGTCTTCGTGAACAAGGACGAAAAAATCGATTTCTACAGTAACATCTAATTAGTTTAAGGTTTAAGGTTGAAAGTTTAAGGATGTCTTTTCCGAGCACCTGTCAAACCATAAACCTTAAACCATAAACATTAAACCAAAGTATAAAAATGGCATTAAAAAAGTACAAACCAGTAACGCCGGGTCAGCGCTTCAAAGTGATTAGCGCGTATGACGACATTACCACCAGCAAGCCCGAAAAGAGCCTCTTGGCTCCCAAACACAGCACGGGCGGTAGAAACAGCAGTGGTAAGATGACGATACGGTACCGCGGAGGCGGTCACAAGCAGATGTATCGCATCATTGACTTCAAGAGAGAAAAGGATGGTGTTCCGGCCACCGTTAAGACCATTGAGTACGATCCGAACCGCTCGGCACGCATCGCCCTGCTGTTCTACGCAGATGGTGAGAAACGCTACATCGTGGCTCCTCACGGCATCAAGGTAGGTCAGCAGATCATCAGCGGCAGCGGCGTGGCTCCCGACCTTGGCAACTGCCTCCCCGTCGGCGAGATCCCGTTCGGCTCCATTATCCACAACATCGAGATGCGCCCGGGTCAGGGTGGCAAGATCGCCCGCAGTGCAGGCAGCTACGCTCAGCTGATGTCACGCGAAGGCCGTTACGCCATCATCAAACTGCCCTCAGGCGAAACCCGCATGATCCTCTGCGCTTGCAAGGCCACCATCGGCATCGTCTCCAACGGAGACCACAGCCTTGAGGTGTCCGGTAAGGCCGGTCGTAGCCGTTGGCTCGGTCGTCGTCCTCGCAACCGTGGTGTTGTCATGAACCCTGTCGATCACCCGATGGGTGGTGGTGAAGGTCGTGCATCTGGTGGACATCCTCGTTCCCGCAACGGTATGCCTGCTAAAGGTTACAAAACCCGTCGCCCGAAGAAGAACTCCAACCAGTACATCATTGAAAGAAGAAAAAAATAACCTAAAAGCTATACGTTATGAGTCGTTCATTAAAAAAAGGACCGTATATACATTACAAACTGGAACAACGTGTCATCGCTGCTCAGGAGTCTGGCAAGAAGTCCACGATCAAAACGTGGTCCCGCGCTTCCATGATCTCCCCCGATTTCGTTGGTCTTACCATTGCTGTGCATAACGGCAACAAGTTCATCCCGGTGTACGTCACCGAGAACATGGTCGGCCACAAACTCGGCGAGTTCGCCCCGACCCGTATCTTCCGCGGTCACGCAGGACAAAAGGACAAAGGTTCCAAGTAATCGCCTTCCCTTTTGAATTAGGTTATCTTCCTTCGAAATACTATTTTATTGTGATATGATTGGGAAACCATCGCTCCATGCGATGGTTTCTTTTTTTTTGTATATATGCGTTGACGTAAGGACATAAAAAAAGTAGAGACGTTTCTTGAAACGTCTCTACAGGTATTTTCGTAAGAAATAATGTTTCGATTATTTCAGCACGCCCAGCTCCTTGCCGATCTTGGTGAAAGCGGCGATGCACTTGTCGAGGTGTTCCGGCTCGTGAGCGGCGGAAATCTGCACGCGGATACGGGCTTGGTCTTTCGGCACCACAGGATAGTAGAAACCGGTGACGTAGATGCCTTCCTCTTGCAGTTTGGCGGCCATCACTTGTGACAGTTTGGCGTCATACAACATCACAGCGCAGATAGCGGACTCGGTCGGTTTGATGTCGAAACCGGCGGCTTTCATCTTGCCGACGAAGTATTCGGTGTTGGCGTGCAGCTTGTCTTGCAGCTCGTTGGTCTGAGACATGATGTCGACCATCTTGCAGCCGGCAGCAGCCACCATCGGAGGGATGGAGTTGGAGAAGAGGTACGGACGAGAACGTTGACGCAGCATGTCGATGATCTCCTTCTTACCGGTGGTGAAACCGCCGATAGCGCCACCGAAGGCTTTGCCGAGGGTACCGGTGAGGATTTCGATCTTGCCGCGCAGGTTGTAACGCTCGGTCACGCCGCGACCGGTGTTGCCCACCACGCCTGCGGAGTGAGACTCGTCCACCATGACCATAGCATCGTATTTCTGAGCCAGTTCGTAAATCTTGTCGAGCGGACAAACATTGCCGTCCATGCTGAACACACCGTCGGTGACGATGATGCGGAAACGCTGTGCCTGAGCGGCTTTGAGTTGCTCTTCGAGGTCAGCCATATCGGCGTTTTTGTAACGATAGCGGACAGCCTTGCAGAGACGCACGCCGTCGATGATGGAAGCGTGGTTCAGCGCGTCGGAGATGATGGCGTCTTGTTCGGTGAGCAGGGGCTCGAAGACACCGCCGTTAGCGTCGAAACAAGCAGCGTAGAGGATGGTGTCCTCAGTACCGAAGAATTCAGCGATCTTCTTCTCCAAAGCCTTGTGCAGGTCGGAGCAACCGCAGATGAAACGCACGGAGGCCATACCGTAACCGTGGGTATCCATAGCTTCCTTCGCAGCAGCGATCAGACGCGGGTCGTTAGCGAGGCCCAGATAGTTGTTGGCGCAGAAGTTCAGCACTTTGCTGCCGTCTTGCAGCGTGATTTCACCGCTTTGCGGAGAAGCGATGATACGTTCGTTCTTGTATAAGCCGGCTTCCTTGATGTCGGCCAATTCTTTCTGAAGATGTTGTTGAAAGTTGGTGTACATATTTTTTGGTTTATAGTTTATAGTTTATAGTTTACACGTTTACACGTTTACACGTTTACACGTTTACACGTTTACACGTTTACACGTTTACACGTTTACACGTTTACACGTTTACACGTTTACACGTTTACACGTTTACAAAGAGGTGGCAAAAGTACAAAAAAAATGAAATAGTGTGTCGCTTGCAATATCCAAAAAAAATCTATTTTTGCGCGATGTGGCTTATGAAACGAACAAAGAAATCTTCGAATCGCTTTGTGGTGGTGGCAGTTGTTGCGACGATGCTGTTGCTGACCCTGTCGCTGCGATTGTCGGCACAACCCATCGTCAGTTTCTCGCATGATGGCGGTTGTTATCCAAGCCCCATTCGGTTGGCTTTGGAACTCGATTTATCGGTTGATTTAGCTGCGGATAATCAAGACTACGTGATTCGTTACACCTTGAACGGCAGTGCGCCGGATGCCAACAGCCCGTGCTATCGGAAGCCGTTCCTGTTGGATGAAAAGTGCTATTCCCGCTCCAATATCTATAAGATTCAGAATGCGCCGGACGAACATTGGTACTGTCCTGAGGAGGTGGAGCGCATCATTGTGGTGCGCGCGGCGGCGTTCGACCAGAACGGAAAACGCTGTTCCGAGGTCTTCACGGAGTCGTATGTCATCGAGTCGTTGCTGGGGCGTAAAATCCATGTCGCCATCGTTTCGCTTTGCGTGGATTCTGTGGATTTGTTTGATTATCAGAACGGTATCTTCGTTCCGGGAGCTACGTTCGATCCCAAAGAGATCACCACGACGGGCAATTACTACCGGAGGGGTCGTGCGCACGAAAAAGCCGCGCATTTTGAGTTTTTCGAGGATGGCGGAGAGGATCGGGTAGCGCAGGATTGCGGATTCCGCACGCACGGCAACATCAGCCGGCGTTATGCACAGAAGGGCATTTCGCTCTATGCGCGGGCGGAGTATGGCGAGAAGAACTTCAAGGGAATTTGGAATGATGTGAAGGACAAACGGCTGGTATTGAGGCCCTTCTGCAGCGCATGGACGCAGGCAGGGGTGCAGAACTACTTTTGTCAAATGCTGGTTCCCTATGCGGGGCTGAAGTTCGATGCCCTGAATTGCAAACCGGTGGTGCTCTTCCTCAACGGGGAGTATTGGGGACTCTATTATCTGGAGGAGAAACCCGATGAAAAACTGATTAGCAAACGCTATCGGCTTGATCCCCAGTCTGTTCGTATGGTTCAGGACTGGGCGGGACACTCAGACGGCGGCTTCGACAGCAGTTTCGTGGCGATGATACAATGGGTGGCCAAAACCGACTTTTCCGACGATGCGAAGTATACGAAAATTCAGCAACAGGTTGACATTGAATCTTTTATCGACTATATCCTTTTCGAAACCTACATCGGCAACCGCGACTGGCCCGCCAACAACATGCGGTGCTGGTCGGCGGATGGCAGTCCGTGGCGGTTCATCTTCTTCGATGGCGATGCCGTGCGCACCACCCAATTCAAAGCGGTGGCGAATGCCGTTTCGGCGGACACAACGGTCGTTTACCCTACCTCTGCCGAATCGACGCTGCTTCTGCGCAAGTTGATGGAAAACAAGCAGTTCCGGAAGCGTTTCCACGACAGGATGGTGGATTTGTACACCCAAAAATTGCGATGGAAGAGTGGGGGAGTGTTCGCCATCGGCGACGGTGTTGCGCCGTTGTTCGGGGTGGTCAGAGACGATATTTGTCGTGAAATAGCCGCCCAATCGGCCCGTTTTGGTTATCCGACGAGCGAAAAGGAGTGGAACAAGGCGATGAAGAAGCAGAAACGCTACTTCAAACGCCGTGCCAGGGTGGTGCGACGCGAGTGGGAGCAGTATCTGGCAACGATGGAGGGACGTCCGTCGTCAAGAGGGTCGTTGCTTTTGATCCTCTCTGCCGTTTTGGCCGTAATTATAGCTTCGGCCGCAGTTGCGTATAGGTGTTTGCGGCGGTCGTCGCGTGGTCGATAGCCTCCTCCAAGGTCACCTCTCTCTCATCCAGAATGGCGGGGATATAGCCCATTTCAATAGCTTTTTCGCCGGTGTAGACGAAGTAGGTGCAGGTGCATTCCGCGCAGCAGACTCCGTCGGGACTGAGGATTTCGCCGTGCACGATGGCGATGTTGCGGCGATGCTCCACCAATTTGGCATTCAGCCGGATGTAGGGCCAGAGGGTGCTCACCGGCTTGCGGTAGCGCATCTCCATTTTGGCGGTCACGCCGGAGGTCTGCAGCTGGTAGAAGACCACCCATCCGCAGATTTCGTCTAACAGCGTGGCTTGGATGCCGCCGTGCAGCGTGTCGATCCAGCTCACGTAATTGGGGTTCGCCTTCCAGATGGTAACGACCTGCTCGCCGTCCCAGTAGAAGTGCATGTGTACGCCCAACGGGTTGTTCGGGTTGCACCCGAAGCAGTTGTATCCTTGTGTGTTTCCTATCCAGGGGTTGATGATGGTTCGCATTTTTTGTTGTTATTTGTTATAACTACCCCGCCCTACGGGCACCCCTTCTAAAAGAAGGGGAATTGGGGTTGCTCGTTACTATTGCCTTTTGCCTAAAAAAACGGCGGCAAAAGTACATTTTTTTTGAAATGAGAAAAAATGTATCTTTGCAGCTCGATTTTTTAAAACAGATATGGACGAGAATTTATGTAATTTGTTAATAACCAAGGGCGAGCTGAAACAGAACATCTTTTCAGTCACCATGGACACGATGCAGCTCTTCAAGGATGCCGCGAAGGGTTTCGAAGAGTACTACCGCGACCACTATGCGGACGATCACGACAACATTCCGGTGCTCTTCACCAACAAGAACCAATACCAGTTCATGCTGAAATTCGGCGGCGATGTGCTCATCTTCTTGATGCACACTAATGTTTTTGAATTTTCGCGCGACCACGAGGTGATGCGCACCCCTTACATAAAGGAAGACCGCGATCGCTCCTACTGCGGTATGATACAGATTTTCAACTTCCTGGGCGATTCTTTGAAGTATGACCGCGTCAATGACCTGGGTTACATGATCGGACGTATCTTCATCAACAAGGAGGGACATTACTATATTGAGGGCAAACGCGAGCTGGCGCAGGTGATCAACAACTTCAGCACCAACGAAATTTCCGCTGAAGCCGCTGCTCAAATCCTCAATTCCGCCATTCGATATACGCTCAATTTTGACCTTTTGGTGCCAAATTATGAGGATATGAAGATCATCACGGTGAACGATATCCTTCAATTGGAAGAGCAAACCAACCTTCTCAGAACTGGTAAACGCCTGGGATTCAGGTTTGAACAGGACAAAACAGAGTGCTGAAAATTTTTTTTCAGTCAAATGACGGGGCATATTGAAAAAAGTGTATTTTTGCCGCGTCAAATCTGACACCCATGCCGGGTTCGTCTAGTCGGCCTAGGACGTAAGATTTTCATTCTTAAAATCAGGGGTTCGAATCCCCTACCCGGTACAAGAGCAACCTCACAAGGGTTGCTTTTTTTTGTCCGGTAATCAGTGGTAAATTACCCTAAATAACCCCCTTTCGATTATAGTTAACAAACAATAAAATATTTTTGTAGCTTTGCACCTGAATTTTAAATCATCATGCTTATGAGTTACAAAAAACTATTGTTAAAATCCTTGGTCGTGCTGGGATTGCTGGTGGCGAGCGGGAACGCCTTCGCGCAGAATGCCGGTTCCGACAAGGGTAATTCCTTTTTCCTCAATCTCCGAGGGGATATAGGAGGAACCACCTGCGTGGAAAAAAGTTCCGTGCCCTATTCCTTCACCGGTTTCACCTCCGGTGTGCAAGGCGGTTTTACCGATGAGTGGAAACGTTGTCATATCCAACTCGATTTAGGATGGATGCCTACCCTGACGGTCGAGCCGATGGGCACTGTGAATCGTTTCAACACCAAGTTGGAGTTTATGTACAGCTGCCTCAATCCCTCCATCGAGCGCTGGCATTTTTGGTCTGGCGCCTCTGTGGGCGGCTTTGTGGACCTGAAAGTCCTTTCCGATTTGCAAAATGCTCAAACCTCGCTCACTTTCTTCGGCGATGTCTCTCTGGAAGAGCAGCTGCAGGTCGATTTCGCGTACGACAAGAGCGATGCCTCCCATCCCTGGCTGACGGCGGCGCTCCAGATCTCCTTGCCCCTTTACGCATACGGCTCCCACCCGGGATTCGCTTACGTGCAACCGCCCTTGAACGATGACGATATCATGACCCTGCTGGCTGGCAAGAATGAGCCGGTGAGCAAATGGTTTCCGGGTTATTCCTACGACATTGGTCTCATCGTCAACCTGCGCAACGGCAACCGTTTCGCTTTCGGTCATCGCGTGGATTTCTTCTCCACCGGCAAGCAAGGAACCTATCGCTATGACAATGCCTGCAGAACGGGTTATATCAAATTCATGTTCAAAATCTAATTCCGCACCGCTATGAAAAAAATCAACATCATTATAATATGCCTTTTGGCAGTGGCGCTCACCTCTTGTGAACAATTGCTGTTGGATAAAGACGAGGATAAAAGTCCCACCAACGTCTTCGAATACTTGTGGAACAGAGTGGATCAACTCTACACTTTCTTCGATGTGAAGGGCGTGGATTGGGATTCTGTGTACGCTGTTTACCGCCCGATGGTCTATGACGAGATGAGCGATGACAGTCTGTTCCGCGTTTGTGCCGCCATGCTCAACACGTTGCGCGACGGCCATACCAACCTTTGGAGTGATTTCGACATTATGCGCAGCGACACCATTTCCTATTGGATGAGCGAGTATAACTGTTTCGATGCCGACTTGATCACGCTCAACTATCTCACCCTGCAAGGCCACCAGACCGGCTCGTTGAAGCACAACGCCATCCGCGATGGCAAGGTGGCGTACGTCCGTTATGCCTCTTTCTCCTCAAGTCTTACCGACGAGGATCTGAGATATGTGATGAATCGCTATAAAGACTGCGACGGCCTGATTCTCGACCTGCGACAGAACGGCGGCGGCAGCATCAACAATGTGGCGGAATTGATGAGCATTTTCGACTGTCATCATCAGAAGATCTATTCCTTGCAGCACAAGGCGGGTCCTGCTCACAACGATTTCACCCCTCTGGTGGATGATTTCGCCCCTGATAGCAGCATTTTGGGCAAGAACAACCCTTACCTCAAGCCCGTGGCAGTGTTGGTTGACCGCGGCTCGTTCAGCGCCACCTCTTTCTTCTCCCTCGCCACGCAGGCGTTCGACAACGTGAAGTTGTTCGGCGACTACACCGGCGGCGGCACGGGACTGCCCAACGGCGGTGCGCTGCCCAATGGCTGGTTCTATCGGTTCAGCTGCTCCCGCACCATCGCACTGGATGGCGGCAACTACGAAAACGGCGTTCCGCCAGATGTGCGCGTGTTGCTCGATCCCGCGGCTGTGGCCCAGGGCAAGGACAATATCATCGAGACGGCAGCCGACTGGATTCAATCCGGCGGCGACACTCCTCCGATCGCAAAACGATAAACAAAAAAAAACGGAATTTCCTGCGAAATTCCGTTTTTTTTCGTTTGATCAAACTCATTAATCCTTCACGCACCGCACGCTGAAGGCGTTCTCTTTGTTTCGGATGAGGTCGAGGAAGGTGTTGCAGAAGTAGCTTGCTTCGCGGCAGTGGGCCTCCGTTGCGCTGGTGGCGTTGGCGGTCCAGAAGTAGGCCTTACAGAGCAACTCTTCGTAACGCGCGTCGTCGATGTTGTACATACCCGAACCTCTCATATCGAAGCCGGTGCTGTTGGTGCCATCGTTGACCACCCAGAAGTTGGTGGAACGCAGGTTCTGCAGATCCGTGGTGTCGAGGGCGGCAAAGTCTTCCTGGGTGGGCATGCGCCAGCCTGCGGGACAGATACCCTGCACCTGAGCCGCCTTAGTCGGTCTGG
>JAGBPE010000018.1 GCA_017633495.1 Bacteroidales bacterium
TATCTCGGTTCCCTGAAGACCGAATCCGGTAAGAAAGAGAACTACAACCTCAACGTACTGAAACCGCGTCCCGACAAGGCCTCTACGCAAACCGTTTATGCCGGTACCGAGGAACAGGGTTGGATGGGCATGGTCATCACCAACCCCATCGACTGGAGCTACCGCAACGCCATCATCACCGATATGATCGGTGAGGCATTAGACATCCTGTTCGTCAAGATTGTGCGTGAAAAGATGGGCGATGTCTATTCCCCGACGGTAAGTATGAGCGCCGGCAAACTGCCTCGTCCTGAAATAACCCTGATGATCCTCTTAGGTTGCGACCCGGTGAAGACCGACAAATTGGCTGATGCCAGCCTCAAGATTTTGAACGACTTCAAGGCCAAGGGTCCGGACAATAAGACCATGGCCCTCATCAAGAAGCAGATGACCAGCACCCGCGCCAAGAACATCCAATCCAACAGCTTCTGGTTAGGCTAT
Organism: Bacteroidales bacterium; assembly: GCA_017633495.1. GTDB lineage: Bacteria > Bacteroidota > Bacteroidia > Bacteroidales > WCHB1-69 > F23-D06. The sequence continues at coordinate 481 of JAGBPE010000018.1, forward strand.
ATCAGCGGCAAGGTTATCCAAGATGAGCCGATTATCGCGCCTTCCGAATACGACAACATCGTCAATTCGGTTACCAAGAAAGAGATGGTCGAATTCATGAAAAAGTACTTCCACCCCGAAATCTACACTCGTGTCGATATGCAGCCGACGACGATGCAGCAATAGGCTTGGAGATTTATAAATCGAGTAACCTTGCTCTCATCATTGACGCAACAAGCTTACTGAAACGAAGTTTCCTCAGCCTTACTTTCCATCGAATCGCCCACCACGCAATATCCTCCCGACTTCTTGCTCCCCTTGTACGTGACGAACTCCTGCTTGCGGAGTTCGGCGAGACAGCGCTCCACCGTGGTCGGGGAGAATTGGGTGTTTTCGGCAATTTCCTTGGTCTGACTGCCCGCATGCTCCTTGATGTACTGAAGCACAGTGTCTGTCTTTTCCTGCGAGGGTTTGACAGGTTTCCGTCTTTTACGGTTTTGTTTGGGAGGTTTCATGGTCTCCTGCCCCTTGGAGTTGAGGAGGTAGAGGGCGATCTGTCCGGGAGCCTGGTCGAGGTACTTGGGCTCGATGGCGAAGGAGAGCGGTTCTTTCTGCCAAGGTAGCCGTTTCATGAACACTTCAGTGCCGTTGCAGGAATGGATATATCGGTAAGGGATTAGCAACGTGTTGGAAACGCGTACAAACTCCTCTGTTCCAAACAGTTGCTCAAGATACTTCATGGAGCCGTAGCGAGAGTAATATAGGTCGTCCTGCGTCACGTAGATGCGGGTGTAGTTCCCGTCCTGCTGACAGTAGTAGATGTTGTCCCTGAGGATGAGGCGCGCATTGTGCTTCTTGTCGGACACATCCAGCAGCCGGGCATCCTGATAGACAATCTGCACCTCCTTGTCCAGCGCGTTCTGGAGTTCCTGCCGCTCGCGGAAGATAAACGGGAAAGCGTTAAAGGTCACGTTTCGAATTACTATAAGTTTGTAATGATGGGAGAAGAAACGAAAAGCGCCATATTTTTCAATTACCGCGCTATTGCAATACATCATAAAGCGATGGGCGATTGCAAAGTCAATTGCTGCGGCTATGATACAAAGGCTGACCAATACCACCCAATAAACCACAAGGTGCTTTTTGTGGAGTTTCGGATAGAGAAGGAAATAGTTGGCATACAGGGTAATCAGCAGGACCAGTCCCGCCATCAGTTCCCGGGTCTTGCTACCCGCATACGGTCGGAGAAAGGTGTTATGGGTGGTAAGCCAAAGCATGTAAGCACAGAACAGGACGTTCAGCAGGACGATGATAATGGTGCGCGTTTGTTTTTTCATAACCGAAAGTGTTAAAATCCGAAGGCATAGATACACATTATTTTCGTTCAAAACCCCGTTTTAACCTCTAAACCCTCTCAATTTCCTGCTTTATTCCGTCTCACCTCCAAAATTGACAATTTTCGATAACATATTGATTTTCAATATTATTTTTATTCGTTAATCCTCAAATAATACCCCACTCGTCATATTTTTGGTTGAGACGGAACATATTTTTGGAATGACGGAATATTTACGGGCGAAAGGATAGTATTTTTGCGGTGGAAAATGAACAGGATAACAATATAATAAAAGCAGTGTGAGACCGTTGTTATGACCGCATGACAAACCGAAAAAGCAATAATCATCAAAATCAATAACAACAATGAAAAAAGCAATGAAAAGAGTAATGTTCTTTATCGCTTGTGCGATATTGGTTACCTCCTGCGCGACGGGGAGTTTCGTGTCAACCACCCCGAAAGCCAAGAACGACACCTCAAAGAAGACCATCCAGTGCTACTATTCCACAGAGAAGCCCGACAGGGCCTACGAGGTCATCGGCCACGTGGAAGCAAGCGGATTTATTTTCACCTCGAACAAGCAGCTCGTTTATGCCCTGCAGAAACAGGCGCAGAAACAGCAGGCGGACGCCATCGTGAACGTCAGGTTCTCCTACATCCCCGCCATTCTGATAGGGATTCCGTACGCGGAAGGGGACTTGGTGAAGTATAAGTAGTTCGAACCGATGCCCTTCGACACGGTGTGTTGGATGTCTTGTTTGTTTGATTCGCCCAAAATATCGATTTTTATTGTCTATAAACAATAAAAATTATATTTTTCATTTTTTGTTGTCTATAGACAATAAAAATTATTATCTTTGCCGCCAGTTATAATACAAAGGAAAATGGAAGTACTTACAAGGAGGCACTATGCGGATATTGTGGATTCGTGGATAGGCAAAGGCAACATCATCGCCTTGGTTGGCTCGCGCCGCGTTGGCAAAAGCTATGTTCTCAAAGACTTTGTGCAGCGTCACATGGATGAGACGGATGTCAATATCATTTTTATAGACAAGGAAAAGAAGGCGTTTAAAGACATCAAGACCAAAGACGACTTGGATAACTGGATTGAATCACGCTTCATCCCGGGAAAGCACAACTTTATCCTCATTGACGAGGTGCAGGAAATTGAGCACTTTGAAGAGAGCATTTGCAACTGGTACTCAGAGGATAACACGGATGTCATCATTACCGGCAGCAATTCCAAGATGCTTTCCGGCGAGTTGGCCACCTTGATTTCCGGACGACATGTGGAGGTGCGCATCCATCCGCTCACCTATTCCGAGTTTCTGGAATTCCACAACCTTCCCGACAGCGACGAAAGCCTCATGATTTATCTGACCTACGGCGGTCTTCCTGGTCTCAGGAAAGTGGGGCTTGACAGTGACGAGCAGGTTTGGGCCTATCTCACCAGTGTCTTCAATACGATCATGCTCAAGGATATCATCGAGCGGCACGACATCCGCAACATCCCCTTCTTAAACAACCTCATCGCCTTCTATGCTGATACCACCGGCAAACTCACCTCGGCCAACAGCATTGCCAAATACATGAAGTCGCAACATGAGAATGTGTCGGCCAACCTTGTCCTGCTCTATCGGGGCTTCTATGCCGAAGCTTACCTGTTAGACATCGTGCCCCGTTACGACATACACGGGAAGAAGATTTTCGAGTCCAACGAAAAGATCTATTGGGACGACTTGGGGCTTCGCAATCTCAAAGCGGAGGGTGGCATGGATTCTTATATTGAGAAAGTAATCGAGAATGCCATTTACAAGCATCTGCGCTTTCTCGGCTACGAGGTGAAGGTGGGCGTGCTGAATGCAGGGGAGGTGGATTTCGTCTGCACCAAGCCCGGCAAGACCGTTTACATTCAGGCGAGCTATATTATAGCCGAAGAGTCCACCCGCAAGCGGGAATTCGGCCCTTTGGAAAAGATTCGCGACAATCACCCGAAATTCGTCATCAGTGCAACACCATTGTTGAATACAAGAGACGAAAATGGAATCACTCATTTGTCCTTAAGAAAGTTTCTCAAGGAAGGGTTACCGTCAGTGTGACGAACCCGAAAATGCCGTCTTTTTTTCTTAATTCCCTCTCAAAACCCCGCTTTATTCCGTCTCACATCCATAACCTGGCGGTTTTCGACAACATCTTGATTTTCAACGCTGTTTTTATCCGTTAAGTCTCAAATAATACCCCACTCGTCATATTTTTGGTTGAGACGGAACATATTTTGGAAATGACGGAATATTTGTGGGCGAAAGAATGGTATTTTTGTAGCGGAAAATAACGTTTAACAAGTATCTTAATACAATGGAAAAAAAATCAATTTTGATGTTGGGCATAGTGCTCCTCCTGTCCTTGACGGGCTGTAAGAAAAGTTACACCATCATGGTGATATCCGACAATACAGAATGGGGATCTGTAACAGGATCTGGCAGTTATAAGGATGGCGAAACGGTCACGATCACAGCTGTACCTGCGGAAGGCCACTCTTTTATCCGCTGGAACGACGGCGATGCCACCAATCCGCGCAAGATTGTGGTGTGCGGCGATGCCGAGTACGTCGCGATGTTCAGCGACAAGGCAGGCACCATTGTGCACAATGCAGTAATAGATTACGACGGCAACAGTTATGACGCAATATGGATTGGTAGCCAACTGTGGATGAGAGAGAACCTGCGTACAACGCACTATGCCGATGGCACGGAAATTCCCGCTGACTATCTTAACTCGAGTTTGACTGATCCATACTATTATATCTACTCCGACCTTTATCATCCGCTGGAAAAGCTGGGCCACTACTACAATTGGCCGGCGGCGATGCATGGAGAGGCTTCCAGCAGTGCCAGCCCAAGCGGCGTGCAGGGTGTCTGTCCGTCGGGTTGGCATTTGCCAAGCGATGCGGAGTGGACAACGATGGAGCAAACGCAGACCGCGATGGATGTGTCTGATTTCGATTGGCGCGGCGACCATGCGGGCAAGCTGGCAGGCGAAGGTTGGGACGCTTCCTCCAAGGTGGGGGCACCTGGCAATGAGTCAGATCCCAACCACAACGCTTCGGGTTTTTCCGCCTTTCCTGCAGGTTTTGTTGACAACGGTTACGGTTCTCCTACGCCTCATTATATGGGACAATTCGCTCACTTTTGGAGTGCAACGCGGGATAATATTTACAATTCCGCATGGTGTCGCGACCTGTATCTCAACGAAGCGCGTGTAAACAGAGACCTCAGCAGTATGAAATCCGGATTTTCGGTCCGCTGTGTCCGCGATTGAATAGTAGTGTGTCTCCGACACACAGCCTTTCGTACCCGCCGCTTACCCCACACGGCACTCACTCCATTCGTTTCGTGTGGGGTTATTGAGATTTCGTGCCGCTGGCACGAGGTCGTGAATCGTAAAAGTCTCGTTTGTTCCGAAAGAATAAAATGCGTATCTTCGCCGCATCAA
>JAGBPE010000156.1 GCA_017633495.1 Bacteroidales bacterium
CATTACCGCCACCCTCGGCAACAACCCGAACTATGAAGTTGCAACCACCCCGGGCAGCTTCACCATCACCCCGGCTACCGCTATGGTGATGGCCGATAACAAGGAGAAAGTGCGTGGCGCACCCGATCCGCTATTGACCGCCACCGTTACTGGTCTGAAGAATGGCGATTCCGAAAGTGTGATTTCCGACACAATCACTCGAGAGCCTGGAGACACGGTCGGAACGTATGCCATTACGCCCTCCGGCGCGACCAAACAGGGTAACTATAATATTACCTATCTGCCTGGTGTGCTGACGATTGTTGGGGACACCCTTATTGTCAATGGCGCGTTGGACGACCTCACGGTTAACGGCTGTACCGTTGCGGATGCCCCTGCACCGTATACGACAGTTGATGAACTCGTAGCAGCTGGTCTGATGTTCCAAGGCGACTGCCAGACTAGCACCGACTTCCATGTGTCCAATCACGACGTGAGTACAGGATCTTGTACAACCGTGACAAGAATATACACTATTACGGACGATTGCGGCAACAGCGTGACTGCGAACCAGATTATTAACATTATCCACAATCAAGCGCCCCACGAGATTAACGGCCCTGTGCCTACCTCTTCTGAGGTATATTGCTATGTGGATGAAATCATCCCGCCGCATGAAAATCCCAATATTAGAATGCCGGTGGTGGTGGATTCCTGCGGTAACGTGTTAGCTCCAGGCGAACCCACGCTGAGCAACAACTACCTCTCGTCTTCATGCTCCGGCGATTTCATCTATCATTATATCTATCAGGACTGCGCTGGCGAAGTGTTCCAGTGGTCTTATACGTATCATGTCCTGCCTGCACAGCTTCATTTCACCGACAACGGCCTGACAGATGTGGCTTTGGGCAACGCTTGTTACTCGGCGGATGTGACTTCTCGTTTCAAAACCGATGACGATGTCAGGAGTATGTACTCCACGGATTGTAACAGTCTCCATGGCATATCCGTCACATCCAAAGATACGGTGGAGAGTGCGAGCAACTGTGCCTGGAAGGTGACCCGTACGTTCACCATCACCAATGGCTGTGTCACGGAAACGAAGGCGCAAAGCGTGAGCGGTGGCAACACGACGGCTCCCACTTTCACCGCGCCGGACAATATTTCCGTCCCCCGTAACGATGATGGCACCTACGACATTGACCCGGCGGTGACCGGAACGGTGAGTGATGTGTCGGTCGCCTGTTCGACGGCTGATACGGCTTATCAGGATTCCGCCCCAACTACAAATCCTGACGGCACCCTGACCATCATCAGAAGCTGGACGGTGACGGACACCTGCCACAATGCAACCACAAAGGAGCAGGTTATTACGGTGGAGGTGCCTCATCCTTGTGTCGGAGTCACCTGGCAGGGGTATGACTACGCGGCCGTGAAAGTCGGTTCGCAATGCTGGCTCACCGAGAATCTGCGCTGTGAAGTCGGCAACTTCCACGCATATAAAGAAGATGATGCAAATGTCGAGAAATTCGGGTACCTTTACAGCTGGTACACCGCCATGGGCGTGACTGAGAACGACGTCAACGCTGTCCCCGTCACACTGGTCGGTGACGATGACGAACCCTACGTGCAGGGTATCTGTCCCGATGGCTGGGCTGTTGCGGCCGAGGCCGATTTTGAACAGTTATACGCTACCGCTGGCAATACTGACGTGTTGAACGACACCAGTACGCTTTACTGGTTGAGCGGCTTCGAAGGCACTATCCCCAGCACGGGTTTCAATGCACGCGGCAACGGTTGGTTCAACAGCACGAGCCAGCGGTATGAAGACCTGCTGACCGGCAGCCACTTCTGGATGCCTGAGAGCAGCGCTGCAACGAACGCTCACAATAGCATGGTCATCCAGTACTACTGCGACGAAGAGATGTTCACGCATCGCCGGAAGACAGACCTGCAAGGCGTGAGATGTATCAGGAAGGTCGAGCCATAGCGGAAATAAAAAAGAGACGCAATCGCGTCTCTTTTTTATTGTTGACTACCAGTAGAACGGATCATACCACGGGTCGTACCACGGATAGAACGGGTAGACGTCCCACGGATAGAAGTCGTAATAATCCCATGCCCACGGAGAAGAGGTGTGGAGGAATGTGAATTTTGCACTATTGGAGTTGTCCATCGTGGAGATTTTTCCGGTGAATCCGGAAGGATCGATGTAATAGGTGCCGATCTTCATCTTGGCTTTATCCACGTTTTCGTTATTATCCGTGATGAATTGCAGGTAGATGACCTGGTCGATTGCCTGCCATGTGAATTCGTAGCTCAGGTAGGGGATAGGCGCATTGTCTTCGAAGGTGTTGCACCATTTACCGTGACCGGAAGTAGTACTGTTGATGTCGTTCCAGAACTGCACGTGTGTGCCGGTGGATTTGTATTTCACGCCGTTTCTGGTGTAGCTGATGTCCATGGTGCCGTCCCAACTGCCGTCAACCAGCATGGCGAGGATTTCGTCGTCTGAGTATGTAGGCCCGCAGCCTGAGAACATCAACGGAGCTGTGCAAAGCAGCATCAAAACCATTAATAAGGATGTTTTTTTCATTGTTTTTTGATTTGATTATTGTTTGAAATTGTTATTGAACAAATTATTAAATGAGCTGGCAAAAATAGAAAAATTTTTGATAATTAATTCAAAACCTTGCTAATTGCTTGCTGCACAAGTTTCTCCATAATGAAATAGGTGTCGGCGTTGGGGTGGCACCCGTCGTCGCTGAGCCGCTTCGGAAAGCCGTTCTGCTCGTCGGCTAAGGCAGCGTGATAGTCCACATACACGATATGGTTGGCTTCGGCATAGGCCTTCAAAATCTTATTGATGTCGACAATCGTCTGTGCGGCATTCTCGATTTCGGGTCTCCACACAAATCCGGCGCAAGGCGGGATGGAGCTGATGATGGGGATAATACCGTTGGCGCGGGCTAAGTTGCACATGGCTATGACGTTTTCTACCACTTGGTTAGGCTCTACCCAATAGGTGTTGTGCGCCACGTCGTTGGTGCCCGCCATGATGACCACCGCCTTGGGATGTAGGTCGATGACGTCGGAAGTGAAGCGCACCAGCATCTGCGCTGAGGTCTGTCCACCGATGCCCCTGCCGCAATAGTTGTGTTGACTGAAGAAATCGGGGTGGTAAAAAGCCCAGTATTCGGTGATGGAATTCCCCATAAACACCACATCGGGGAACTGTCCGCTCTTGATAATCCGCTCGTTGTCGGCCTTGAAGCGGTTAAAACCGAACCAATCTTCTTGTGAAAAACCCGCAAATGTCATACTGAAAAAGAGGCTGATAAACGCTATTTTCTTCATATTGAAAAATTTTGGCAAAAATAGCGTTTTTCTAAATCATTTTCTTCGACAACGCGTTTTAACGCCCTTTTTTCGCGTTTGGGGTATTTTTCGCTGTTGATAAAAAGTGACAGATTTCCGCCCAAGAAGTCGGAAAAAAGTGTATTTTAGCCTTTTATTGTTCAAAAGCGTAAACTTTTCATTTTAAGATAGTTAGAGATTTAATAGAAGACAAGAAATGGAAGAGAATGAGATTTTAGACGAGAAAATTGTTCCGTATAACATCGAAAACCTGATGAAGACGGCTTACATCGACTATTCGATGTCCGTCATCGTGTCACGTGCGCTGCCTGATGTGCGCGACGGCCTCAAACCCGTGCAACGCCGCATCATCTACGCCATGTGGGACATGAACATTACCGAGAGCGGTCCCTATCGTAAGTGCGCCCGTATCGTCGGTGAGGTGCTCGGTAAGTACCACCCGCACGGCGACACCGCTGTCTATGACGCCCTCGTGCGTATGGCACAGCCCTGGACTCTCCGTTATCCCTTTGTGGATGGACAAGGTAACTTCGGTTCCGTGGACGGCGACAGCCCCGCCGCCATGCGTTACACCGAGGCTCGCCTCCGCCGCTCCTCAGAGGAGATGGTCGCTGATATTGAGAAAGATACGGTCGACATGGTGCTCAACTTCGACGACTCGATTCCCGAGCCTACCGTGCTGCCCGCCAAGATACCTAACCTGATTGTGAACGGTTCCTCCGGCATTGCTGTCGGTATGGCCACCAATATGGCGCCCCACAACCTCAGCGAGGTGTGCGACGGCATCTGCGCCTATATTGACAACAACGACATCACCATCGAGGAACTGATGCACACCATCAAGGCTCCCGATTTTCCCTCTGGCTGTATCATCTACGGTTACAAGGGCGTGCAGGATGCTTTCCTCACCGGTCGCGGCCGCATCGTGATGCGCGGTCACGCCGAAATCGAGACCGAAAAGAATCATAACTGCATCGTGGTCACCACGTTGCCGTATATGACCAACCCCTCCGATATGATCAGCCACACCGTGGACCTCGTCAAGGAGGGCAAAATCGCCGGCATCACCGATGTACAGAACCTCACCAACAAGCGCAACGGTACCCGCATCATCTATGAACTCAAGAAAGATGTGGTACCTGAGGTGGTGCTCAACAAACTCTATCAAATGACCGCTCTGCAATCCTCCTTCAGCATCAACAACGTCGCCCTTGTCAATGGACGTCCTATGACGCTGAACCTCAAGGACATGATTGTGGAATACGTGAAGCATCGTCATGAGGTGGTGGTCCGTCGTACCCAATTCGACCTTAAGAAGGCTCAGGAGCGCGCCCACATCCTCGAAGGTTTCCTCAAAGCGCTCGACATTATCGACGAAATCATCGCCCTTATCCGCGCATCGCAAACGGTGCAAGAGGCACAACAGGGTTTGATGACCAAGTGGGACTTCACCGAAATCCAGGCGAAAGCTATCGTGGAGATGCGTCTGCGCCAACTCACCGGCATGGAACGCCAGAAGTTGCAGGACGAGTACGACGAATTGATGAAGCTCATCGCGCACTTGCAGGACGTGCTCAACGACGTGAACCTCCGTATGGGCATTATCAAAGACGAGTTGCAGGACATCAAGAAACGTTTCGGCGACGAGCGTCGTTCGCCTATCGAATACAGCTCCTCCGAGTTCCGCGTGGAGGACACTATCGCTGACGAGGAGGTGGTGATCACTATCTCGCATCTCGGCTACATCAAGCGCACCCCGCTGGCTGAGTACAAGGTTCAGAACCGCGGTGGCAAGGGCTCTCGTGGCAGCAGCTCCCGCGACGAAGATTTCATCGAACACCTCTATATGGCCACCAACCACAACTACCTGCTCTTCTTTACGGAGAAAGGTAAGTGCTTCTGGATGAGAGTGTTCGAGATTCCGGAAGGCATGAAGACCTCTAAGGGTCGCGCCATCCAGAACCTGCTGCAAATTGAGGAAGGCGACAAGATTACCTCCATCATCAATCTCAAGAGTATCGATGATCCCGATTACATCAACAACCACTTTATTATATTGTGTACTGAGAAGGGTATCATCAAGAAGACCTCTATCGATGCTTACTCACGTCCGCGCAAGAAGGGTATCATCGCCATCAACGTGCGCGAGGGCGACCGCCTGTTAGCTGCCCGTTTCACCGATGGCAACAGCGACATCATGATGGCTCTCTACTCTGGTCGCGCCATCCGCTTCCACGAAAATGAGGAGTTGCGTGCTATTGGTCGTACCGCTGCCGGCGTGCGCGGTATCAGTCTGGAGGACGAGAACGACCGCGTAATCGGTATGCTCGCCATCGACAATGATCGCAGCAACGTGCTGATTGTCTCCGAAAATGGTTACGGAAAACGTTCACTGTTAGAGGATTACAGAATTACGCACCGTGGCGGTAAGGGTGTCAGCACCATCAAGATCACCGAGCGCACCGGCAACCTGATCGCCATCAAGGCGGTTACCGACGATGATGACCTGATGATCATCAACCGTTCCGGTATCGCCATTCGTCTGCACGTGGATCAGCTGCGTATCTTGGGTCGTAACACGCAGGGTGTGAGACTGATCGATCTTCGCGGCAAGGATACCATCGCCGCTGTTTGTGAGGTGCCGCGCCAGGAGGATGAGGAGGAACTTGATGACGAAACGATGACCGAAAACGTTGAACCCCAAACTTTAAACGAAAATCCTGAGACTGAGTCTGAAATTTGAACTTGACAGTGCTACCGAGCGCTTGCCTCTGGCGGTGCCGCTCAATGAATATATTTTGAAACTTGAAACCTGAAACCTGAAACTTGAAACTAATACCTCAAACGATGAAAAAACATCTTCTGTTAATCGCAAATATCCTGCTCGTCGTGAGCCTTTTCGCGCAGAAACCTTCTTTGACGAAGGCGTATAACTGTTTCTACGACAAGGACTACGACAAGGCGAAGGAACAGATCGACCTTTGTGCGGCCGATGAGAAACTTTCCGCAAAGGCCCAGACTTGGCTTTACAAGGGCAACATCGAATTCTTGTTGGCCAATCGCGAGTATAGCGAGAAGCAGAAGAACGAAAGTTACCAGATCAAGTACCCGAATGCTCCTATCGAGGCTTTCGACGCTTTCGAGAAGTCCATCTCCATCAACCCGAAAGTGGAGGCTTTGGACATGATGACTGCTCAGGATGCTTTGGCGCAGCTCTATCCCTACCTGCTCGTTCGCGGTGTGGATCAGCTGATAGCCAATGACTTCGCAGGTGCGAAAGCCACTCTTGCCAAGGGTATCAAGAGTTACGAGATGGGGACGCCGCAATATCCGATGAACGGCGATCTCTACTACTATTATGCTTACGCGTTGGAGAGTCTCGGTGAAACGGCTGAGATGAACCAGTACTACCAGAAAGCGCTCAATGACGGTTCGCAGAATCCGTACGTTTTTGCGAAGCTCATCGACAACTACAAGACGACCAACGACCGCGCGAACATTGAGAAGACGTTGGCTTTGGCCAAGGAGAAGAATCCTAACGATATGAGCGTTAGATTGTTGGAGATCGATTATGCTTATTGGAAAGGTGACAGTGCGTTGGCTATCAATTTATTGGATCAGATTAATCTGCAGTCGTTGAAGACCGTGGACGAAATGGTGAATATGGCCAACTTTTATATCAAGGAGAAACGCTATGAAGCGGCCGAGAGACTTCTCGCACGCGCTAACGCTATGAGTCCCAATAATTTCGTGATTCTTTACAACTTGGGTGTTTGCACTTATAGCTTCTCCGAGTACTACTTCAACCGTCAGAACCAACTGGCGATTCAGCAGGGTGCTAAGTCGGACATTGAAGAGGCCAAGTCTATGTCGGAGCAATATTTGCAGGAGGCTGCCGGTTACTTCGAGCAAGCTCGCAAGCTGCAGCCCGAAGACGTGAATCTGCTGAATACACTGCGTGCTATCTACGTGCGTCAGCAGTCGCCAAAGGCAGACGAGATAGATGCGTTGATTAAACAACTGGAAAAATAATTAGTCAAATTAATAAATCACTTAAAAATTGAGAAAAATGAAAAAATGGATGCTTGTTTTAGTTGCGCTCTTCGTAAGCGTTAGTGCTTTCTCGCAATCTTGCTTGGACGACGTTTGGCAATGCCTGAAAGCAAACCAAATACCTAAAGCGAAGAAATTTATGGAATCCTGCATGGCTGAGAATCCAGACAACGCCGCCGTCTGGTTGATGCAAGCGAATGTCAATATCAATCTCTACAACTATGATTTGGAGAGACAGAAGAAAGATCCTTCAGTTGCCCCGCGTTATCCCAACGCTTTGGAAGATGCATACGCCGCTTTCTTGAAGGCTGTTGAACTGGATAAAAACGTGATGCCCAAAACGGGTATGTTAGGTGCACAGGATGGCCAAAAGCTGCTGGCTGACCCGTTCCAAGAAAAGGCCG
>JAGBPE010000157.1 GCA_017633495.1 Bacteroidales bacterium
TATAGAAACATACTGGTTATTTCGGTTTATTTGGTAGTGGCGACAATGCTGGCTCTCACCATGCCATCTTGTCATCGCAATAACAATGTTGACGGGGTGAAGTTGGATTTTTCGATGGATACGGTGATGTTCGATACGGTGTTCACCACGATTACGTCAAGCACGCGCACCTTCACCGTGCGGAACACCACCGGTGCGCCCGTGGAGGTGGATATCGCACTGGCAGGCGGCAAACAGTCCTACTACAGTATCAATGTCGATGGTGAGGCGGGTACGGAGTTTCGCAATGTGGAGATTCCCGCGCACGACAGCATCTTTGTTTTCGTAAAGGTCAACATTGACCCGACCAATCAGAACACTCCCTATTTGGTGACCGATTCCGTGATGTTTTACCAGAAAAACCGCACGCAGTCGGTGCAGCTGGTGGCTTTCGGACAGGACGCGCACTTCATCATCCCCGATCATACAGGCGGCAGTATGCACTACAGCATCATTGCGCACGAGCACGAGCATGTGCACTGGACTAACGACAAACCGTGGGTGATCTACGGCTGGGCAGTGGTCGATTCTCTCGGTAAGCTGACCATCGACCCCGGCACGAAAGTGTATGTACACAGCGGTGGCGGCATCTGGGTGTATCGTTACGGTAACATCCACATTAACGGCACGTTAGACGAGCCCGTGACCATCACCGGCGACCGTCTGGAACCCTTCTTCGCCAACGATTTTGCTCAATGGAACGCCATTTGGATCAACGAGGGCAGTGAGGAGAATATCATTGAGAACGCCATCATCTCCAACTCTTCGTATGGCATTCACCTTGAGGCACTTGAGGAGTATACGGGTAACAAAACCATCATCAACAATTCGGTGATTCACAACAACCAAGTGATGGGCATCCGCGCGGAAGGCGCTAATTTGGAGATGAATAACTGCCAGGTGAGCAACAATGGCAGCTACAGTCTCGCGCTGATGGTGGGCGATTTCCTCCTCAACCATGTGACAGTGGCCAACTACTTTTCGCAGTCGGGTCGCAAAGCACCGGCAGTGGCGTTGACCAATAATTTTATCAAGACAGAAGCGATTGATGGTGAGGCGGTTAACGTCACTTACCTCGGTGACGCGAACGCCACATTCAACAACTGCATCATCTATGGATATCTGGACAACGAATTCGGTATTGGCGAAAAGAGCGGTGCAGAGTTAAACTACACCCTCCGTAACTGCATCGTGAAGCGCGATTCTATTCAGAACGAACATTTCATCAACTGCATCAATGCAAATCCCAAGTTCATAGCTACTTACGGGCAGAATTACAACATCGAAGAGACCTCTCCGGCGGTGGATGCGGGCATGACGGGCTTGGGCATCACCACCGATATTCTCGGTCGTCCGCGCAACGGTATTCCCGACATTGGGGCTTATGAGTACTACCCGATTCCGGAGGATAAGGTTGCACATCGTTGGTAAGTGAACGTCACTCGTTACACTTTTCCAAATTCTTGTTTTATAACAAATTAGAATTTTCTTGGCCAAAAATGGTGCAAGGCAAGAAACTTTTTTCTTTTTTTTGAGCTTCATCTTAAAAAAATAGTATTTTTGCATTGATTTTGGTTTTGGTAAATTAGGGGTGGAAAAGGCTGAAAGATAGATAATTGCGGAAAGTGTTATAAATTAAAAATATAGGAGGTTTCATTATGTTAAAAAACAGAAGTTTAATTGACCCGTCTGATTTCACGCGCGAGGAATTCCGCGAAATTTTCGATTTGGGTCACCAGATTGTCGCCGATCCGGCGAAGTTTAGTAAGAGTTGTGAAGGCAAAATCCTGGCAACTCTTTTTTATGAGCCGAGTACGCGCACGCGCTTGAGTTTCGAGACGGCCATGTTGCGTCTTGGCGGTCAGGTGATCGGTTTCTCCGAGGCCGCTTCTTCCTCAACTGCCAAGGGCGAAAGCATCGCTGACACCCTGCGCACCGTGGAATGCTACGCCGACATCGCCGCTATGCGTCACCCCAAGGAGGGCGCCCCGCGTCTGGCCAGCCACTACATCCACATGCCGTTGATCAACGCCGGCGACGGCGGTCACCAGCACCCCACGCAAACCCTCACCGACATTCTGACGATCGAGCGTCTGCGCGGCAACGTGGAGAACAAGACCTACGGTTTCTGCGGTGACCTGAAGTTCGGTCGTACCGTCCACTCCCTCGTCAAGTTCCTCAGCAACTACGAAGGTGTCCGCTTCATTTTCATCTCACCAGAGGAACTGCGCGTTCCGGAATACATCCGCGAAGAGGTGGTTCGCAAGAAAGGCATCCCCTTCGAAGAGGTCGACCAAATGGAACCCTACATGAACCAACTCGACTTCCTTTATATGACCCGCGTGCAACGTGAGCGTTTCTTCAACGAAGAAGACTATATCCGCCTGAAAGACAGATTCATCCTTGACAAGGAGAAGATGTCTTACGCACGTCCCGACACCTACATCCTGCATCCGCTGCCTCGCGTGAACGAGATCAGCACTGAGGTGGATGATGATCCCCGCGCTCAATATTTCCAGCAGGCCAAGAACGGTATGTATGTCCGTATGGCATTGATTTTGAAACTTTTAGGAATTTATTAAAAACCCGAGACCATGTTAGAAATCACCAGTATAGAAAAAGGTATTGTCATCGACCACATTACCGCCGGATATGGCATCCAGGTGTTCAATTATCTGAACCTCGACAAGGCCGATTATAATGTCGCGCTCATCTGCAATGCTTACAGCCAGAAGATGGGCAAGAAGGACATCATCAAAATCAACAATGTCATCGACATCAACTACGACTTTTTGGGACTGATTGACCCGAACGCGACGGTGAACATCATCGAAGACGGGAAAACCATCAAGAAAGTGAAGTTGGAAGTGCCTGACACTGTGGAGAATATCATCCGTTGTAAGAATCCGCGCTGCGTTACCTCCGTGGAACATTACTTCCCGCACGTCTTCCACCTCGTGAACAAGGAGAAACGCTCATATCGCTGCGAATATTGCGACGATATTGTGATACCTTATCCTAACAAGTAGTCGTTTTTCCATCGACCTATTGGGCAAAGAAAATGCAACTTCTTTACAGTCAGCGAACTAACAAATTTCTCTGTAAAGAAGTTGCATTTCAAAAAAAAGTGTATCTTTGCCGCGTCAAAATCAAGGTCTCGTGGCCGAGTGGTTAGGTACCGGTCTGCAAAACCGTTTACTCCAGTTCGAATCTGGGCGAGACCTCAAAAATGTAGAGACGCGATTTATCGCGTCTCTTTTTTGTTTCAATTGTTCAAATCAACAAATCTACAATGACAGAATTCTTCCACGGTCCTGCCTTCGATTGGGATAAACATCTTTTCCAGCTAATCAACAGCCATCATAATCCCTTTTGGGACAAGGTGATGTGGGTGATAACCAGCGCCCAATTCGGAGTGCTCTTTTTCCTGATATTGTCTCTGTTGACCATCTATTTTTTCAAAAAGCAGTCGTGGAAAATCCTGCTTTTCATCGGCGCTGTCACGCTATTAGGAGATACGATCGGGGCGCGTGTCTTCAAACCCACGGTGCAACGACTTCGTCCCTCTCATGATGCCGAATATCACGGGGATTATCAGGTGCATTTGCTGCAGAAAAGGGATGGAACTTACTATCGCGGAGGCAAATACAGCTGCCCGTCGAACCATGCTATCAACTATTTGACGAGCTCTTTGCTGTTCTTCTTCTTCCTCTCACCGAAAGTCAGACGGCGCTGGGCATTGGCACTGTTCGTCTTCGGTATCACGTTGCTAAGCTGCTACAGCCGTATCTACGTCGGCGTACACTACCCGTTCGACATACTATGCGGATGGTTGATTGCTACACTGATGGCGGGATTGGGAATTTGGCTATACAAGGCATACAAAAAGCGACATAAAGATTCTATCGCCCAGTAATCACAATCTTCCGGTCTTTCGCGGCGCGCAAACCGAAGACTGTCTCACGAACTTCATCGGTCTCAAAAGAGTGATTTATAGCCCCTTCGGGATATACGTACAACTGCAATCCAGGCTTTTTCCCTGAAAGATACGGGACGAGTTGGCCATTGTCAACTATGCGCAAATAGTTCAGCAAACTGACAATTCTTCTCGAAGACAAATGCTTGTTATAATCGCTGTTATGCAGCGGACTTGCAAAACCGCTGATGACCAAATCCACGGTGTCGCCGTTTTCCATGGCTTCCGTAAGATACTGCTGTAGAAGCTGCAATCGTGCATAGCCGGTCTGCACAGAATCGCGCATGAACCCGGCCACGGCGTACATTGCGCGGCGTTGGTCTTCACCCGTCAAGCCCTCTCCCGACTTGTGGATATATTCCTGAATATCATTGACATACGCATTATATAGCGTCAAGTAATCCGTAGCTGTGGTGTCTGACTGCGACTTCGGATCCGGACAGTCGTTTTGGAAATAGAGCGTAATGGGCAATACAGAGGCGATTTTTTCGTGAATGGAAGGGGGCGTTTCCACGACAACAATCTCTTTTTCAGGAAGTTGCCACTCCACATAGAAGATATCGTTGCAGCAAGTGTCATCATCGACATTATCTTTGTAGGGTCTGTTTGAAGAGAGAAAAGCGCTGTTACCATCTTGATTTACAGCAAAATAAAAATCGTTGTAAACCGAATTGAATGGCTTGTCGAGATGTTTCACCGATTGCCAGCTACCGAGTGCGCCTTCACTGCAAAAGATGTCGAAATCGCCCATACTTTGGTGCTCGTCCGAACTGAAATAGAGCACGTTACGAGATTTGTCATAAAAAGGGGTCACCTCATCGCCCTCCGTATTGATGACCGGTCCGAGATTCACCGGTTCCTGATAATGGCCATTTTTGATAATCGAATACCAGATGTCGGAATTTCCATAACCTCCAGCGCGGTTAGAGACAAAGTAAAGAACTTCATAATCAGAAAGTTGCAACAGACAAGGTTGCATAGCGGAGCTGCCTTTTTGATTGATGACCGAAGGCAGCAGTTTGGGTTTTCCCCAACTGCCTCTTTCCTTTTCCGATTGCCATAGCGAGCATTGGAGGTCTCCCTCGCCAGAACGCACGCACCGGGTCAGCAACATCCGTTGTCCGTCATCACTGAGACAGAAATTGCTATTGTAATACTTGGGGTGGTTGATATTCGAAGGCAGTGGTTTTGCAGATGAAAACCTGCCTTTTTTCAATGCTTTGGATTCGTAAAGATAACAGTACCAGTTTGTTTCGAAAAAATGTTCGGCATCCTCCGCGGCATCGTTGCGCATGGCAGTGAACAAAAATGTGGAATCGGGCAGCAGCTTGCCGGCATACTCCGAAAAAGAACTGTTAATGGATTTTGGTAAGGCTTTGATTGTCACAAGGATAGAATCCTCTGTGGGCAAAACAGCCGCATCTTCGACTTGAGCCCTTGCAGGGACCCACAGGGACAACACCAAAACGGTGATTTTCAAAACCTTTATTATATGCCAATTACCCTTCATTCATATTCATTATTAACCATTCCCTCTCATCCTTTCATCTTTTCATCTCCTCATCTATTGTTCCATCCCCCAAGAGTTTCGCCCCACCAAACTGCTAACTACTAACTACATAATCTCATACGGACACGGCTCCTTACCGATCCTCGTAATCGTCCGCTTCTTAAAGATATACGAAATGGCAACCTCCACGCCGCCGCGACCGTGGGTGGCCACCACAAACGGCGTCACATTAACGTCGTAGGCGATGGCGAAACGCAAATTCTGCCAACTCACGAACCCGTTGAATATCAGAGCGTCATTCCAGCGGTAAAAAAGACCCCCGCCTAACGTAAACAGCGTGGTATAGCTGTTTTTCTTCTTGAAATACTCCGCGTTGCAACCTATCAGATACTCGCTGAAAGAGCGTTGCCACGAAGCGTAAAGCATTGGATATATGGACAACTCACGATTGAGAGCGATTTGGGAGTAAAAATGGGCGGTGTATTTGATGGGCAGCCTCGCGTTACTCTCCCCAAATCCGTAAAACGGCATGTTGATATGCGATGCGCTGACTGCCAGTCGGAAAAGCGTGGTCTTAGTGGGCAGAAATCCCCAGAAAGCTCCGACACCGAAATCGGGATAGAGCCGTTGAATAGACTCAAAGTTCTCACCAGTAGGAAGATACGGAACGAAAACGCCGTCCAAAAACTGGTTGTCCCAAGTGCTCAAGTCCAAATCGAAATGGTTGTTGATGATACCGCCGTAGAGCCCCAATCCGATTTTGTGGCGACTGTGCCGACCGATGTTTTTGATGTACGATAACGACAGAATCGCTTGCACAGAGCTGTAATTGATGTCGCCGGACTTATCGCCGTTGAAGGTGAGTCCGATGCCGAGAAGCTCTTGTCTTCGGTTGTTTTTGTAGACCGCGCCATCAATTTCCGCAGCCATTGTCATGAAAGGTGTGGAAACCGAGAGCCACTGCTCCCGCATGATGACAGAACCGCGTACTACGCCGTCGAAAGCGGCTGTCAGTGCAGGGTTTGTGCCTGTCGGATTCAGATAAAACTGGGAAAAATGGTAATCTTGGGCGAAGGTTATCTTAAAAAAAAAAGTCAACGCCATCAGCACCAGCATCACATATTTGTACTTTTCGTTCCAGCAACTCTTCAGATACCTACGCAGTTCGTTTTCGCGTGGATTGTTCTGAGGCTCATAGAGTTTCGTGCCGGCGATCTGCTCGGGCAAAAACTCCTGCTGTACAAAATTGTGCTCGAAATCGTGGGCATACTGGTAGCCTTTGTGGTAGCCTAATTCCTTCATCAGCTTGGTCGGGGCATTGCGAATGTGGAGCGGCACGGGCAGGTCGCCAGTCTGCTTCACAAGTCCGTAGGCGTTTTCGATGGCCATATAAGAGGCGTTGCTCTTGGGCGAACTGGCCAGATATACAGCGGTTTGCGACAACACGATACGCGCCTCCGGCATCCCGATGACGTTTACCGCCTGGAAACAGTTGTTGGCTAACAGCAGCGCGTTGGGGTTGGCGTTGCCAATGTCCTCGGAAGCGAGGATGACCATGCGGCGGGCGATGAAGAGCGGGTCTTCGCCAGCCACCAACATCCGCGCCATCCAATAGACTGCCGCATTGGGATCGCTACCGCGCAACGATTTGATAAACGCGGAGATAATATCATAATGCTGCTCGCCCTTTTTGTCGTAGAGCGCCAAATTCTGCTGGATGACATGGATGATTTGCTCGCGTGAGAGCGTAATCACGCCATCCACGGGCGGTGTCATCCATGAAACCAACTCGATAGCATTCAGTAGTTTACGAGCATCACCGCCAGAGATTCGCAGCAAAGCTTCCGTGTTCTCCAACTTTATTTTGCAGTTCATCTGCCCTTCCAGATACTGGATGGCGGTTTGCAGCAACTGCTCCAAATTCTCTTTGGAAAGTCCTTTCAGCACATAGACTTGGCAGCGGGAGAGTAGGGGAGAAATCACCTCGAAAGAGGGATTTTCGGTGGTGGCGCCGATGAGCGTTACCACCCCTTGCTCAACCGCACCGAGCAGCGAGTCTTGTTGCGATTTGGAAAAACGGTGAATTTCGTCGATAAAGAGAATACAGCGCCGTTCGGACTTCTTGGCCTTGTCGATAACTTCGCGGATGTCCTTCACTCCGCTGCTGATGGCGCTGAGTGTAAAGAATTCGGCATCAATGGATTGCGCAATCAGTAATGCAAGGGTGGTTTTGCCCACACCGGGCGGTCCCCAGAAAATCATCGACTGGATGTTGCCGCTTTCGATGGCCGTGCGCAATACAGCCCCCTCACCCATCAGGTGCTCCTGACCGATGTAGCCCTCAATGGAGTGCGGACGAAGAATTTCTGCGAGCGGCTGTTTTTGCATTACATTATTTTTGGAGCGCAAAGATACATTTTTTTTGCTATTGGCTGTAGAGACGATGTGTACATCGTCTCTACGGTTCGGGATCCGTTCGCTGTAGAGACGCGATTAATAGCGTCTCTACAATTTGGCGGTCAGGTATTCGTAGTCTTGTAACGTTAGTTGTTCGGCGCGTTTGGTGAAAAGGGGTTCGCTTTCGACGAAGGATTTATCGAACGGCAGTGATTGTAAGGCGTTGCGTAACGTTTTGCGGCGGTAATTGAAAGCCGTTTTCACCACCGTGCGGAAGGTTTTCTCGTCGCAGTTCAGCTTTTTGTCGAAGTTGCGGGTGAGGCGGATGACGGCGGACTTCACTTGCGGTGGCGGGGTGAACTCGTGCTCTTGCACGGTGAACAGGTACTCCGCATCGTAATAGGCTTGCAGCAAAACACTTAGGATGCCGTACTGCTTGTTGCCTGCGTGGGCGCACACCCGCTCGGCCACCTCCTTTTGGAACATGCCCACCAGCTCCACCACGGTCTCCTTTTCGTCCAACACCTTGAACAGAATCTGCGAGGAGATGTTGTAGGGGAAGTTGCCCACAATCACCTTCGGACCTTCATAGAAATCCGACAGAGGGTATTGCAGGAAGTCGCCATGAATCAGGTTGTTGCCCAACTCGGGATAGTGAACTTGCAGATACTCAACAGATTCCTCATCCAGCTCGATGACGGCGAACTGCGGGAACTCGCGCTGCAGCAGGTATTGCGTGAGTACGCCCATACCCGGACCAATCTCCAACACGTGCGCGTCGGGGGTGCGAATCGCATCCGCAATGTCCATCGCAATCGCCTGATTATTCAGAAAATGTTGTCCTAAACGTTTTTTTGCTCTTACCATAACTCGGCGGCAAAAATACACAATTATTACAACCTTTTGGATTTTTTGTATTTTTGCACCCACAAAATACGAACCACCATGTTCAAATTCTTCAAAGAAAAAAAGCAGAGATTGCTCCGATTCCTGTTCGGAACGTTTTCGTTCACCGCGCTGATGTTCGCGTTTCAGGCTTGTTATGGTATGCCTGAACAGACGATAGAAGCCGCCATTCAAGGTAGGGTTACCGATATGGAAACCAACGAACCTGTTGAAGGACTGCAGGTTACATCTTCCATCGTCGGTCTTGTAGATACCACCGACCAAAACGGACATTTTGCGGATCCGATGGGAAAACGTGCCCTGTATGAATGGGATGAATACTACTTTACCGTGACTGACATCGACGGCGCGGAGCATGGATTATACGAAACCATGGACACCTCAATCAGGGCCATGGATTTGACTCAACCTCTACAATTGAAAGTCAAGAAAGTTTCTGACGCTCAATAAGATGAGTGTGTTCAAACGTTTCCTGTTTCGTGTGTTTCGGAAGAATGAAACCGAAATTCACGACTTAAGCTATCTCTTTTGGGAGTGTACCTGGCGGTGCAATCTCGCGTGCCGCCATTGCGGGTCGGACTGCAAGGCAGAAGCCCAAACGGCGGATATGCCTTTTGCCGACTTTCTCCACGCCATCGAACCTTTGGAACAGCGCTATCCCCGCGACAAGGTGATCATCGCCATCACCGGCGGAGAACCGTTGTTGCGTACCGACCTGGCCGACTGCGGACGCACTTTGCGACAACACGGCTTCCGCTGGGGCATTGTCACCAACGGGATGCTCTACGACGAGGCGCGTCACCGCGAACTGGTGGCCGCCGGACTGAGCTCCATCACCGTCAGTCTGGACGGTTTGGAGGAGACGCACAACTGGCTGCGACAGCATCCGCAGAGTTTCCAACGGGCGTTGCGGGCACTGCGTCTCATCGCCAACGAGCCGCGACTGATCTACGATGTGGTCACCTGCGTACACGGTCGGAATCTCAAGGAATTGGCCCAACTGAAAGAGCTGCTTATCGCCAACGGGATCCGGCACTGGCGGCTCTTCACCATCGCGCCCATCGGTCGGGCGGCGAGCGACGGTGAGCTGATGCTCAGTCGCGCACAGGTGGAAGAGATGCTGCAGTTCATCTCCGCCACGCGAAAAGAGGGCCGTATCGATTTGAAATTCAGTTGCGAAGCATACACTGGTAAGTACGAGGAAGAGGTGCGAGACAGCTACTTCTTCTGCCGCGCGGGTATCAACATCGGCTCGGTTTTGCTGAATGGCGACATCTGCGCCTGCCCGAACATCGACCGCTCGTTCAAACAAGGCAACATCTATGAGGATAACTTGCTGGATGTCTGGGACAACCGCTTCCAAGAGATGCGCGACCGCAACTGGATGCGCTGCGGAATGTGCGCCTCCTGCCAAGATTTCAAGCAATGTCTGGGCGGCGCCATGCACCTGCGCCCGGGGTATGGGGAACCGATCCGGAGGTGTTATAATTTTAGGCAACAGGGAAAGGGTTTAAGGGCTAGAACGTAGAGACGCGATTAATCGCGTCTCTACAAAAACCGGAACAACCGCGACCTATTTAGAAAGATTTTGTATATTTGCAGTTTTACTGCTAAAAATTCAAGTATCTGAATATCAATTAAATAATAATAGTAATTATGCCGAAAATTTCACAAAAAGGACAAAACATGCCGGCATCCCCAATTCGTAAATTGGTGCCTTATTCTGATGCGGCAAAAGAACGTGGCATTCACGTTTATCACTTGAACATCGGTCAACCCGACATTGAAAGCCCGAAGGCGATGCGCGATGCCGCAAAACATATTGACATCCCCGTGATTGCCTACAGCCACTCTGCAGGCAACATCAGCTACAGAAGAAAATTGGTGGAATACTACCATTCTGTCGGCATCGAGGTGAATGTTGACGAAATTCTGGTTACCGTGGGCGGCAGCGAGGGTATTCTTTTCGCTTTCAACGCCTGCATGGATCCTGGTGACGAAGTCATCATCCCCGAACCTTATTATGCCAACTACAACGGTTTTGCCAACATGAGCGGCGTGGTTGTGAAACCTATCATCTCCTCTATTGAGAACGGTTTCGCCCTTCCTCCCATCGAAGAGTTCGAGAAGATGATCACGCCGAAAACGAAAGCCATCATGATTTGCAACCCCAACAACCCCACGGGTTACCTCTACTCCAAAGAGGAAATCCTGAAGCTGGGTGAGATCGCCAAGAAACACGACCTCTACCTCTTTGCTGATGAGGTGTATCGCGAATTCTGCTACGACGGTGCCGAACATTTTTCAGTGATGCAGCTCTCCGACGTTGCGCAAAACGTGGTCTTGTTGGACTCTGTTTCAAAACGTTACAGTGCGTGTGGTATCCGTGTGGGTGCTCTCATCACGCATAACAAAGAGGTCTATGCCACAGCTTTGAAGTTCGCCCAGGCTCGTTTGAGTCCTCCTTTGTATGGTCAGATTCTCGGCGAAGTCGCTGTTGACACCCCGCAAGAGTACTTCGACAATGTGGTAGCCGAATACGAGGCACGCCGAAACACCATCGTGAATGGTGTGAACGCTATCCCCGGCTGTTTCGTTCCCATGCCGAAGGGTGCTTTCTACTGCGTAGCACGCCTCCCGATCGACGATTCCGACAAATTCTGCCGCTGGATGCTTCAGGAATTTAGCTACAACGGTGCCACGGTGATGTTCGCCCCCGCCACTGGCTTCTTCTCTGAGGAAAGCCGCGAAAAAGGCATGAACGCCGTCCGTATCAGCTACTGTCTGAATGTGAGTGACCTCGAAAAATCGGTCGAGTGTCTCCGCGAAGCCCTGAAGGTTTATCCGGGTCGCACCAACTAATCCTTTTATCATGACTTTTTTCAACAAACATAGCGAAAAAGATGTGACGGGTGTTCGCCTGTTACATCTTTTTTTCTTTTTTGCATCGGCACTTTTTCTTTTTGCTCCGCAAATGGCTGATGCGCAAGGAAGTAAGCCGGTCTATCAGACGGATTTTTCCAGCAAGGACTATGTGGATACCGCCGCGCCGATGATTTGGCTGGATGCACACTTGGCCTACCATTTCCCGTTGGGTGGACTGCACACGATGTTCAAGAATAACTTCGCTGTAGGTCCGGGCTTCACCTTCAAATCCGCCAGCAACTGGACCGTCGGATTCTATGTCGACTATATGTTCGGAGCCAACATGCGTGATCCGGACTACTTCAACGGTACGTTGGCCAATGCGGACGGTACCGTAATCGACGGTAACGGTTTGGTGTCGCAAGGCGGCATCACCGCCGAGGGCCGCTATTGGACAATTGGCGCCGACTTCGGCAAAATCATCCCGGTGGACCGCTGGAAGAATTCCGGCATCTGGCTCAAAATCGGAGCCGGCTACTTCAGTCACCGGTTGCGTGTGGACGACTTCAGCCACCAATATCCGCAATTGGACGACAACTACGCCAAAGGCTACGACCAACGCTCAGGCGGATTTGCCCTTAACCAATTCATTGGTTACCAGTTTGTTCGGAAAAACCGCATGTTAAATTTCTACATTGGATTGGAGTTTTACGAAATGTGGACCAAACCTAACCGCAATTACATCTTCTTCCAAGGTCCGACGGCCGACATGCCCGCCAAGTTCAGCGGACTGATAGGTTTCAAAGCCGGCTGGAACATTCCGTTGTATGAACGGAAGACCACGACAACGTTTTATTATCGATAATGCGAGTGTTATACACGATAGGAATCTGGTTTTTCGGGCTGGGCATCCGGATGGCGGCGCTCTTCAACGAGAAGGCGCGGCAGTGGGTGCGCGGACGGAAGGGGATTTTCGCTGAATTGCAGCGCCAGATCTCCGGCAAAACCAATCCCGTGTGGGTGCATTGCGCATCGTTGGGAGAGTATGAACAATCCAAACCGCTGATCGAGAAGATCAAGCAGGAACAACCTGAAACCAAAATAGTTGCCACCTTTTTCTCACCGTCAGGCTATGCACAGGCCGTCAAAAAGCCGCTAGCCGACTACAACTTCTATTTGCCGCTGGATTTGCCTCGTAATGCCCGAAAGTTTGTCGAGATTGTGCAACCCAAGGCGGCCGTTTTTGTGAAATATGAGTTTTGGTTCAACTATATGCACCAGTTGCATCAGGAAACCATACCTTTTTATTATATCAGCGCGATTTTCAGGGAGAACCAACACTTTTTCAAACCATACGGTGGTTGGTTCGCGAAACAGCTGCGTCAGGCCACGCACTTCTTCGTGCAGACGGAAAAATCGCGACAACTTTTGGAACAGATCGACATCAAGCAGGTTACTGTCTGTGGCGACACCCGTTTCGACCGTGTGAAAGCCATTGCCGCGCAGGTGCAGCCGTTCGACTTTATGGAAACCTTCCGTCAAGACCGGAAAATCATTGTGGCGGGCAGCAGCTGGGGTCCCGACGAGCAGTTGCTGGCACAGTTATTGCAGTATTTTCCTGAATATAAACTGGTTGTGGCACCCCACGAAATCAGCAGAACCCCGGAAGTGAAGCAGACCTTCGCCGCATATAAAACCGCGTTGTACTCTTCCAAAGATGAGAGTAACTTGGCTGACGCCCAGGTGTTTATCATCGACACCATCGGCATCTTGAACCGTTTGTACCAATATAGTGCCGTTTCCTACATTGGCGGTGCGTTCAAAACGGGACTGCACAACATTCTGGAGGCGGCCGTGTATGGAAAACCGCTCTTTTTCGGTCCGCACTACGACCATTTCAACGAAGCCATTCAATTAGTGGCGTTGAAGGGTGCCTTCTCGGTGAATTCGGTCGAGGAGATGAAGGAAATCATGACGAAATTTGAGAACAACCCTGAATATTACAGCCAGACTTGCCAGATTTGTCAAGATTATGTGGCGCAGAATTCGGGCGCTGTGGACATCATATACAAGCAAATTGAACGAGAAATTACGAATTAAAAATCCAATAAAATGAGCAAGACATTAAAAACCGTTCTGATTATTGTTGGCATCGTCATCGTGTTGGCTGCCATGTTTGTGAAACCTTACAACAAGATGGTCCAGAAGGACGAGGAGTGCTCCAAGGCTTGGGCCAATGTGGAGAATGCGTATCAACGCCGTATGGATCTGATTCCCAACTTGGTGAAGACTGTACAAGGTGCCGCTGATTACGAAAAAGGTACTCTTGAAGCGGTGATCAACGCCCGTGCAAAGGCTACTTCCGTGCAAGTGGATCCCAGCAATTTGACCGAGGAGTCCATCGCACAATTCCAAGCCGCTCAGGATCAACTGAGTTCCGCATTGAGCCGCTTGATGGTGGTTGTGGAACGTTATCCTGAACTGAAGGCCAACCAGAACTTCTTGGAACTGCAAGCACAGTTGGAAGGTACGGAGAACCGCATCGCGGTGGAGCGTGGCAAGTTCAACGAAACGGTGAACGACTATAACAGCTACATCCGCAAGTTCCCGAACAACATCGTGGCGGGTATGTTCAACTTCGACAAGAAAGGCTATTTCAAGGCAGCTGCAGGTGCTGAAAATGCTCCTGACGTGGAGTTTAACTTCAACTAATCGTATTTTTTGCAGAATTGAAACGTCTGATTCTCATATTATTCGCCATTGCGCTTGCGTGGACGGGCGCGGCTAAGGCAACGGATGCGATTCCGCCTGTGCCGAATCCGCCGCGGTTGGTCAATGACTTTGCAGGCCTTCTCACGAATGAGCAAATCCAGGAGAAGGAGCAGCGTCTTGTGGCTTTCAACGACTCCACCACCAACGTTATTTGCGTGGTGACAGTCAATGATTTAGGTGACTATACCGCTGCAGAGTTCGCCTACGAGCTTGGCGAACGTTGGGGCGTGCGTTCCACCGACGACAAGCGCAACGGTGTGGTGATATTGTTGAAGCCGCGCAATGAGACCTCCGGTGAAGTCTATATTGCCGTGGGTTACGATTTGGAGGGGGCGATTCCCGATGCCATAGCCAAACGTATCATCGAGCAGAAGATGATCCCCTCGTTGCGCGAAGGCGACTACAACGCGGCCATTGACTCGGCGTTGGCGTACATTTTGCCGTTGGCGGCGGGCGAAATCAAAGAGATTCGCGACGATGGAGACGACGATAGTCTGGAGGCGCTTATTGGACTTTTGGTCATCATCGGCGTCGTAGTGCTCGTTTGCGTGGTGTTGCACAAAGCGGGCAAAGGCGGCAGCGGAACCTGCTACGGAGGTGGCTACTTCCCGCCTACCCACTATGGCGGCAACTGGACCGACTATAGCGGCGGCTTCGGTGGTCGAAGTAGTGGCGGTTTCGGCGGCTTTGGAGGCAGCTCGGGCGGTTTCGGCGGCTTTGGCGGTTTCGGTGGCGGCGGTGGCTTCGGAGGAGGCGGCGCCGGCGGACGATTCTAGCCTTTGGCCTTTGGCTTTTTTGCTTTTGGCCGTTAGCTATTAGCCTATTGACATTGTCACCATGTCAATGCCTTAAACCATAAACTTGAAACCTGAAACTAGAAATGAACTATTACATCAAAAATGCAAATATAGTGAACGAAGGTGAGACATTTAGCGCTCACCTTTATATTAAGGATGGTATCATCGCCAAAATCGTGCGTAATGGCGAAATCTTCGATGCAGGAAGCGCACAGGAAATAGATGCAAGAGGGAAGTGTCTGATTCCCGGTGTCATCGATGAGCACGTCCATTTCCGGGAACCGGGTATGACCGCCAAAGCCGACATTTACAGCGAGAGTCGGGCGGCAGTGGCAGGTGGCGTGACCTCCTATTTGGAGATGCCCAATACGGTGCCGCAGACCACTACGCAAGCGCTCCTGCAGGAGAAATTCGACCTCGCCGCCGAGAAATCGTTGGCCAACTACTCCTTCTACATCGGGGCCACCAACGACAATCTGGATGAGATCGTGAAAACCGATCCTGAAAGGGTGTGCGGGGTGAAGTTGTTTATGGGTTCCAGCACGGGCAATATGCTGGTGGACAAAGATGCTGTCTTGGAAACGCTGTTCAAGGAATCCCCTTGTCTGATTGCTGCCCATTGCGAAGATGAGGATATCATCAAACGGAACACACAACGTTATAAGGAGTTAGCAGAGAGACACGAGATTATCCCGAATGCCTCCATACATCCGCTCGTGCGCACATCGGAAGCCTGCTACAAATCCTCTTCCAAAGCGGTGGAACTGGCTGCGAAAACGGGTACGCGTCTGCACATCATGCACATCTCCACCCGCGAGGAGCTTTCCTTGTTCACCAATAATGCTCCATTGAGGGACAAGAAGATAACCGCCGAAACGTGTCCGCATTATCTGCTGTTCGACAGCCACGACTACGACCGTCTGGGATTTGCCATCAAGTGCAATCCTGCGGTGAAGTCAGCGGAAGACAAACTTTCGCTATGGCAAGCGGTTCGCGAAGGCCGTATCGACACCATCGGTTCCGACCACGCCCCGCATCTGCGCAACGAAAAGTTCACCGACAGCTACTTCACGGCCAAATCAGGGTTTCCTTCCATTCAGCACAATCTGCCGCTGATGGTGAGCCAATTCATCCAAAAGGGTATGAAAATGGCGGAGTTGGTCACTCTGATGTGCCATAACCCCGCCATATTGTATCGTATTGATCGTCGCGGTTTCATCCGCGAAGGCTATTTTGCGGATCTGGTCTTGGTGGATGTAAACGTCAACAAACTGATCACCAACGAAGAAGTCTGTTACAAATGCGGCTGGACGCCTTACGACGGAACCGCTGTTCATGCGCAGGTGACCCACACGTTTGTCAACGGGAACTTAGTCTATGAAAACGGACTTTTCAACGAGGAAAGTCGCGGTCAGCGACTGTCGTTTACACGAACTCCTTCCCAAAATCCACCTGAATGTCAGTAACATACTGACGAATCTGCTGCTCTTCCGACTTCTTGCAGATCAGCAACATATTGTTGTTCTC
Organism: Bacteroidales bacterium; assembly: GCA_017633495.1. Classification (GTDB taxonomy): domain Bacteria; phylum Bacteroidota; class Bacteroidia; order Bacteroidales; family WCHB1-69; genus F23-D06. The sequence goes on from JAGBPE010000157.1 coordinate 16,790, forward strand.
CACCACAATGTAGTCTTCCAAACCTTGAATGACCACCACCTTGTTGCGCGGCATGTTGACGATGCACTTTTCCGAATCGTACATCTTCACGTGATTGCCGACCACGGTGTTGAGGTTGTTGTCCTTCTTGCGAAGTTCATACAGAGAGCTCCAAGTGCCGAGGTCCGACCATCCGAAATCGGCAGCATAAACCTTCACGTTGTCGGCCTTCTCCATCACGCCGTAGTCGATGGAAATCTTTCGGCAAACTTGATAGATGCGGTCGATGAACTCCTCTTCCTGCGGGGTGTTGTACAAACCTTCACCTTGCTTGAAGAGATCGTTGATATCGGGCAGATAAGTCTCGAAAGCCTTCTCAATGGTAGAGAGCGACCACATGAAAATGCCTGCGTTCCATAGAAAATCGCCGCTTTCGAGGAAGCTCTTCGCCATTTCCAATTCCGGTTTTTCGGTGAAGGTCTTCACCGCGAAAACAGACGGATTGCCCATAAAGCCCTCATCTTCATTGTATTGGATGTAGCCGTAACCGGTGTTCGGGAAGGTCGGGCGAATGCCGATGGTGAGCAAACACGGATTGGCTTCCGTGATGGCCAAACCATTCTTGATGATATCCACGAACATATCCTCTTTCAGGATGTAATGGTCGGAAGGGGCTACCACAATCACCGCATTGGGATTCTTGGCCTTGATCTTGTAGTTGGCGTAGGCGATGCAGGGTGCGGTATTCCGACGGTAGGGTTCCAAGATGATCTGTTCGTCAGAGATGTCCGGAAGTTGTTCGCGGGTAATCTCTTGGTAGGATTTGTTGGTGACAATGTAGATGTTCTCTTTCGGACAGACCTTGGTGAAACGCTCAAACGTTTTCTGAATCAGGGTCTGCCCATCGCCAAGCACGTCGATAAACTGCTTCGGCGTGGTGCTGTTACTCATCGGCCAGAAGCGTGCCCCCACGCCGCCAGCCATGATGATACAGTAATAATTTTTATTCTGCATGTAGGTTTTTTATTGTTAAATGTTATTTTTACGGTATCCGTTTTGTAGAGACGCGATTAATCGCGTCTCTACAAAACGGGTGCGTAATTAATTTTCATTCAGGGCCTTAACACCAGGCAATTCCTTGCCCTCAAGGTATTCCAACATGGCGCCGCCGCCGGTGCTGATGTAGGAGATGTAGTTGCCGAGGTCATATTTGTTGACTGCTGCGATGGAGTCGCCGCCGCCCACGATGGAGTAAGCGCCAGCCAAAGTGGTGGCTGCCACACTCAACGCCACAGCGCGGGTACCTTCGCTGAATTTCTCCAGTTCGAACACGCCCACAGGACCGTTCCACAGAATCGTCTTGGAATCCTTGATGACCTTCGCGATGTTCACGCGGCTCTTCGGACCGATATCCAGAGCTTCCCAGTTGTCGGGAATATTGTTGTCTTCGGTCACCAAAACATTGGCATCGTTGCTGAATTTGTCGGCGCAAACGCTGTCGACACGGCAGACGAAGTTGACGCCGGAAGCCTTCACTTGGTCGAGAATCTCTTGTGCAACAGGCAGCATATCAGGCTCGTACAAAGAGTTGCCGATGGTGAAGCCCATCGCTTTCAGGAAGGTGTAGCTCAGACCGCCACCCACCACAAGGTTGTCGACCTTGGGGATGAGGTTCTTAAGGATGTTGATTTTCGTGGAAACCTTGGAGCCGCCAATGATTGCGGTGAAGGGGCGCTCCTGACCGTTGAGGGTCTTTTCGAGGTTCATCACTTCGTTGTAAAGCAGGTATCCGGCGAAAGCTTTGCCCGGGAAGCAGCGAGCCACGGTAGCCGTGGAGGCGTGCTCGCGGTGCGCGGTGCCGAAAGCGTCGTTCACGTACACATCGCCCAAACGTGCAATAGCCTTTGCGAAGTCGACGTCGCCCTTCTCCTCTTCTTTGTGGAAGCGCAGGTTCTCCATCAGCACGATGCTGCCGGGTTTGAGGTTCTTGCAAAGGGTTTCAGCCTCAGCGGTCATCACGTCACCACCGAAAACCACCTCTTTTCCGAGGATTTCGGACGCCGTCTTCACGATGTGGCGCAAGGAGAATTCGTCTTTTGCTTCGCCTTTCGGACGACCGAGGTGAGAGAGCAGAATGGCTGAGCCACCGTCGCTTAAGATCTTGCCGATGGTCTCTTTCGTGCGCACGATGCGGGTGACATCGGTCACGTTGAAGTTTTCATCCAACGGCACGTTGTAGTCCACGCGGATGAGGGCTCTTTCGCCACTGAAATTATGATCTTGAATCGATTTCATAATGATTGGTATTTGGTTAATACTTAATGATTCTTTGTCACAACCGTCTCACGCTACCGAGAGATTTCATCCCGGATAGGGAGAGACGGAAACAGCCTGCAAATATGCGAATTTTTTTGACATGAAAGGCGCCTAAAATTTCAGATATTTGGAGTAATCAGCACGTACAATCCTTTTTTTTACTACTTTTGCCGCTTCGTTTATCTACAAATATTTAGTATCGATTTACGGATAGAGAAACAAATGAAACTTGCTGACGTTGTTGCTTTTATAGAGCCTCGGGAGACGATTTTAGGTACGCCTGATGCAGAAATTACCGAACTGGCCATCGACAGCCGTAAGGTGGTGAAGGCGGAGCATACGCTCTTTTTCGCTGTGGAGACGGAGAAAAACGACGGCCACCTCTATGTGCGGTCGTTGTATCAGGCGGGCGTTCGCAACTTTGTGATTACGAAGGTGATGAACGATTTCGCCCAGTGCGTGGATGCTAATTTCCTTTTTGTGGATGATTCTGTGGAGGCACTGCAGCGATTGGCGCAGCGCCACCGTCAGCAATTCCATTACCCTGTCATCGGCATTACCGGCAGCAACGGCAAGACCATTGTCAAGGAGTGGCTGTCGATGATGCTGGCGGAAAAGTACAACGTGGTGAAGAGCCCCGACAGCTACAATTCGCATCTTGGGGTGCCGCTTTCCGTCTGGAAGATGTCGGAGGAGAACGACATTGCCGTCTTCGAGGCGGGCATCTCCAAACCGAATGAGATGCGCGTTCTGGCCGACATTATCGAGCCCACCATCGGTATTCTGACCAATATCGGGGCGGCACACGCACAGTACTTTCCGAACACCAATCGTAAAATCATCGAGAAGCTGAAACTGTTTCAGCATGTTGAGGTGCTGATCTATCACAATGATAACGAAGAGTTGAACATGATTCTTCAGCTGCCGGAGTATGAGGCGGCTCGAAAGATTTCGTGGGGCGATGAGCGCAGTACTTATCCCGTGAAGATGCAGGCAGCTCCTTCTGACGGCACCGTGATCACCCTCGACGGTTTCGATTACACCGTGCCCTTCATCGACAGCGCGTCGTTGGAAAATGCCACCCATGTGATTGTGACCCTGTTGTATCTGGGCTTCAAACCGGAGGAGATCAACAGTCGGCTGAATCGATTGACGCACATCAGCATGAGACTGGAAATCTTGCAAGGGGTCAACCATACGGTCATCATCAATGACACTTACAGCTTGGATGTCAACTCGTTGTCTGCGGCTCTCAACTTTTTGGACACGCAGACGCAGATGCCGAAGAAAACCCTGGTTATCTCCGATTTCGAACAAGTGGGCGACCTAACTGAGGCGGATTTCCGTCATCTCAACCAGGAGATGCACCAGCATAACATCACTCGATTGGTGGCGGTCGGCAGTTCGTTTGCCCATCATCGCGACATGTTTGACTTGGATGAGGTGCTCTGTTTTCCCGACACCGCTACGTTGTTGGAGCACATTCCTGATTTGCGCATCTCTTACGAAATTGTGCTCGTCAAAGGTGCACGCAATTTCCATTTCGAACAGATTGTCAAAGCGTTACAGCATAACACCCACCTGACTATCATGCAGGTGAACCTGCCCGCATTGGCCTACAACCTGAACTATCACCGCAATCGTCTGCGTCCCGATACCAAGATGGTGGCGATGGTGAAAGCCTCGTCTTACGGCTTGGGCGATGTGGAGTTGGTGAACACGCTTGTGGATCAAGGGGTTGATTATTTGGCTGTTGCGTACACAGACGAGGGCGTTCGTCTGCGCAAGCGCCGCATCAACACCCCGATCATCGTCCTCGGTGCCGAAGCGCACAGCTTCGAGGTGATGGTGAACCACCAGTTGGAGCCCGAAATCTTCAACTTCTATTATCTGCAGCAGTTGGAAGAGGTGCTGGCCCGCCATCCGGAGATTTCCGAATTCAACATCCACATCAAAGTGGACACGGGCATGCACCGTTTGGGTTTTGATTTGGAAGATCTTCCGAGACTCATTGAGACGGTGAAGCGCAATCCAAAACTGCGCATTGCCTCCGTCTTCTCGCATCTGGCCGCCGCAGAGGATCCCGCTGAGGATGCCTTCACCCGCCGGCAGATTGCCCTTTTCGGTCGGATGACAGACGTGCTTTGCGCTGCCTTCGACTACAAGATCCTGCGTCACATCCTCAACAGCGCCGGCATTATCCGCTTTCCGGAGGCGCAGTTCGATATGGTGCGCTTAGGTATCCAGCTTTACGGCTGCTCCGAGATTCCCGAAATGGCATCCCAGCTTCATAACGTGGTGACTCTCAAGACGGTCATCACCCAAATCAAGAAGATTCCCGCAGGAGAATCGATAGGATACAACCGATCGTGGCGACTGCAGCGCGACACGCAGGTGGCCATCATCCCCATTGGATATGCGGATGGTTACCCGCGGGAACTCTGCAACGGAAAGGGCAAAGTGCTCGTACAAGGACAGAAAGTGCCAATTATCGGTAAAATCTGCATGGATATGTGCATGTTGGATGTCACTGGCTTGCGTCTTCACGAAGGCGACGAGGTTATCGTTTACGGCGAAGGCAATACGGTCTCCGAGATGGCCGATGCCGCTAAACTGATTAGCTATGAGCTGTTGACAAGGATTTCCCGTCGCGTGCCGCGCGTTTACGTTCAAGAGTAGCCAACAGCCAACAGCTAATAGCCAATAGCTAAAAAGAGCGTGTCGAAATCGGCACGCTCTCTTTCTTTATTGTGAAGTTTTGGCTTATTTTGCCTGAATGTTTTTGCCGCAGTCGTTGACAATCATGCGATACCAAGCATCCGGCCATTTGGGTTGATCGGGGAAGACCACCTGAGGCTTTTCAGTGCCATTGGTGACAAACTTGCCGTTCTCTTCTTTCTTGACGTTGCCGTCATGGTATTTCACCAACAAATATTCAAACAATTGGTTCCATTCCCGGCAAACATCGTGAGCTGCACGGTTGCTGTAAGCGTTAAGCTGTTTGCGGGCGGCATCGGGGTTCTGATTGCACAGATCTTTCATGTTTGCACCCATTTTCTCGATATCTTTCACAAATTTGCCCTCCCAGTAGGCCTGCTTTTCGTTAACATGCTTGATCATGTCGCTGTAGCGGGTGTACACGTAGTTGCTCACTTTGGTGAAGGTCCAGAAGGCGGAAGTGGGGGAGTATTCGACCATGGAGCCATTGCCTTCGGCATACTCCTTCGGGATTTCGGTGATGCCGCAGAACATCGGCACGAAGCAGTTGGAACCGGCATCGTCCACACCGAACCAATAGATACCGCCGAACATATCGGGCAGCCAGTTACGGCACTGTGCAACGAACACGAAACCAGTCTGTTGCGTAGCTGTAGCGCGCTCGTGAATGTAGTTGTTGCCGTCCACAGACCATGTCATCGGACGCCAACGGTAAGGACAAGCGTAGGGGCCAGCACCGAGGTCCTTGCTCATATCCATGGAAGTGCCTTCGTAGTGGTCGCGCATCATTGCCATCATGAATTGGGCGTCAATTTGGTTTTTATTGGCGGGTTTAATCCAAAGAGGCATGCGGTGTTTGAGGTTGTCACCGCGTGCATAGTCTTCATACTGAGCTACTTCTGCACGATTGACATGATTGAAGAAAGCCCACACGCGGGCGTCGCAGAAGCGTGCGCCGTCGAACGTGATGGGGTTGTAGGTGTCGCAGAAGCTGAATTCTGCATCCGGAGCCACTTTCGGATCCTTCGGATAGAGCCCTTTCATGCGGGCGAAAGAGATTACATCAGCGGAATAGACCGTCTCGATGTTCGGCAGGAAAATCTTGTCTAACTCTTTGTTCGTAATGGACGTTTTGCCATCGCGCAACGGGAAAGTGGTGATGCGGGACTGGTTGGCGTGACCGGAAACGTAACCGTCGGGAATGCGGCGGGCGACCCAGACAGCGCCATTGCTCCAACCTTTCATCACTTTGCCCTTGGAATCGAGCATCTTTTCACCCTTGCCAATGAGATCCATGATCCAGGCTTCGTTCGGGTCGACAATGGAGAAAGACTCGCCCTCGCTGGCATATCCGTAAGTGTCAAGCAGTTCGGAAATGACTTTGATGGCTTCGCGGGCGTTCTTCGCACGTTGCAGGGTGATGTAAATTAAAGAGCCGTAATCGATCATACCTTGACCGTGTTCCAACTCTTCGATACCACCGTATGTGGTTTCACCGATGGCCAATTGGAACTCGTTCATGTTGCCGATAACAGAATAAGTGTGAGCCACTTGCGGAATTTGACCGAGCTTTTTGCCCGTGTCCCATTCGATGACGTCCATCATCGTGCCGGCAGGATAGTTGGCAGCCGGACGATAGTACAACTCACCATAAAGCTGGTGAGAATCAGCGGCATACGTCAGGAAGCAGGAGCCGTCTTTGCTCGCCCCCTTCGTGACGATGAAATTGGTGCATGCGAACGTGCTGCCAATCGCTAACAGACAGCACACCAGGGTCATGATAAAATGTTTCTTCATATTTGGATTCTTTTATGATACAATTGTCTGAACAAACGAGTGGCAAAAGTACACATTTTGATGATACGAAACGATAATAAATGTATTTTTGCCCTCCGTTAAAACATTCATCAAAGTCGAAAAATTCACCGTATATTAAATAGGTTCATTATGAAGAAATTATGCGTTTTTTTAGTCGGAGTAGCGTTGCTTACAGCTTTTTACGCCTGCAAAAAAGACAGTTTGGGTATTTATGACCCGAAAATGAAAATCGAAAAGATTTACAATGAAGCTGATGGACGATACTTGATGGAACAGTGGTTTTGGGATGGGAATTTGCTATCGCGTATCGACTATTTCCGAAAAAGCGGCAATCTGGACTATACCCAACACTACTTTTATGACAAAAATCGCTTGATACGGATTGAAATGGATGACCAACATTCCGATTTTCTCTACGATGGCGATGTGCTCACGACGATAAACACATACGATGGCGACCGGAAAGTGGAGACCTATCAACTCTCTTACGATAATAAAAAGTTGTCACACATCTCCATTGAAAATGACTTACAGGCGAAGCGTTGCGCGTTGTGGTCGCCGATGAACTTTCTCATGCCTGTTCAAAAGGAATCCACTATGGCCTCTCTTTTCTCAAGCGATACTAAACGCGAACATTATGATTTTTCGAGTGCTGAGGTCGATTTTGTATGGGATGGAGACAATATCAAATATATGAAAATGAATCTGCAGCGGCCTGATAGCGTGCAAAAGCTCGTCTTTTCATACGTTTATGATGAGAGTTTAAATCCAATGAGCCACTTTTTCATTATGAATGTGGATCATCAGATGCTAAACGACCAGCCCTCCTATCTGTTCTGTAGCAAAAATAATCCTGTAAGCGTGTATAGAACGGAGGAACACGGCGTTCATTCCCAATCGAAATCCTATTACTACACGTATGAATGTTACAACAAGTATCCCACGAAAGTTTATGAGCCCTATCTCAACGATCAAAATAAATGGGACTCCCTACTAATATATACTTACCAGTATCTTTATTAGTATCAAGAATTTAGTAGGATTTAGTGATTGGCGCGGAGCTGAATCCGCATGGTCGTGCCTTGGTCGATGACGGAGGACTTCACGAATAGTTTTCCTTTGTGATAATTGTGAATGATGCGCTTGGCCAAAGTGAGTCCGAGACCCCAGCCGCGGCTCTTTGAGGTGTAGCCCGGGGAGAAAATGCGTCGTTGCATTTTCTGCGGGATGCCCTTTCCGGTGTCCGTCACGTCAATGTACACTTTGTTTTTATCTTCCGTGATGGTGATCGTGATGTCGCCTTTGCCGTTCATGGCGTCTGCGGAATTCTTGCACAAGTTTTCGATAACCCATTCGAAAAGTTGCTTGTTGAGCGGCAAAACGATGGGATGATCCGGCTTCTCGAAGTGGATTTTCACCATGGAGGAGATGCGGGTCTGCAGATAACTTGTGAAATCATCGATGATGAGCACGATGTCGGTCTCTTCAAGAACAGGCACGGAGCCGATTTTCGAGAAACGCTGCGCGATGGTCTCCAGTCGGTGTACGTCCTTGCCGATTTCCGCCGGAATGGACTGGTCCACAGGCATCTCCTTTAGCAATTCGGTCCATGCCATCAGGGAAGAGATGGGGGTTCCCAACTGGTGCGCAGTCTCTTTCGACATGCCTACCCAGACGCGGTTCTCCTCCGAACGTTTGGTTACGCTGAACAGCAGGTAGGCCACCAGCACAAAGACGAAGATGATGCCGTATTGGATGAATGGAAAGAGTCGGAGCTGTTTCAAAACGGTGGATTCTTCGTAAAAGACATAGCATTTGCCGTGGTCCAGCCAATCCAGAACGATGGGATCGTTCTCTTCGCGCATCTTTTCCAACCTTGCGTTCACCTTGAAGGGCGCTGCTAAGACGGCAGAATCGATATTGCCTGCCGCAATCACGTTGATTTGTGTGCTGTCGGTGATGATGACCGGCACGGAAGCGGAGTTGATCACGGTCTCCTCGAAGAATGATTCGAGCAGATTGTCAATCATCTCCCGGAAATCTCCGTAAATATGGGAGTTTTTGTAGTACACCATCACGTAGTCGCGGTGGTAGTACGGTAATTTCAAACTGTCGTAGTCTTTGATAGCATCGCCCAACTCACGAATGTTTCGCATCTGTAGAATGCTGTCGGGCAGGTTGATGGCCGCATCAATGCTGCCTGTGGGACTGGCGATAATGGTGGGCACCGTCTTGTTGGCGGAGATGATGTCCTGGTAAAAGGTGATGTCTTCGTAAAGGGAGGCTTCCGCGACTTTCTTTACCGCTTTGGCGAAGATGGAGGCCTGGTTTCCCTCTTCGATTCGGATGGAGTCGAAGAAGCGTTCCGTCTCATTGATGATTTGGGTTTTGTAAGAGATAGCCCCCGCCCAGATCTCGATACGTTGTCGCTCTTCCTGGGCAATCTTCTTGATTAACTTGTTGGAATAGATAATGATGACCGTGAAAATGGCCACCGCCGAGGCAAATAACAGCCACTTCCAAAACGGTTGTCGCAGCCTGTTCATGTTATTGGGTATCAGCGGCTAACAGCAGCTTGTCGATGATTTGCTCAATGGTGATGCCCTCAGCCTCCGCCTTGTAGTTCTTGATGATTCTGTGACGCAGAATGTTGTATGCCACAGCGCGAACATCCTCAATGTCAGGTGAATACTTGCCGCTCAGCACTGCGTGTGTGCGCGCACCGATGATCAGGAACTGAGAAGCACGGGGACCGGCGCCCCAAGAGAGGTAATCGTTGGCCCAAGCGTGTGCTTTTGCAGTACCGGGACGTGTCAAGGTTGACAAATTCACGGCATAGCGGTACACATTCTCAGGAATCGGGATTTTTTGCAGCAATTTCTGGTAGAAGATGATCTCTTCCACGGTCAACACACGTTGCGGCTCCACCATGTCGCCATGGATGGTACGCTTCACAATCTCCACCTCTTCGGCAGCACTCGGGTAGTCGAGCATGATGTTGAACATGAAACGGTCTTGCTGTGCTTCGGGAAGCGGATACGTACCCTCTTGCTCAATCGGGTTTTGCGTGGCCAACACGAAGAAAGGATTCGGCAAATCGTAGGTCGTACCGTTCATGCTCACAGAACGCTCCTGCATGGCTTCCAACAGAGCGGACTGCGTTTTCGGAGGGGTACGGTTGATCTCATCCGCCAGCACGATATTGGCGAAAATCGGTCCCTTCACGAATTTGAAATTGCGATTGTCGTCCAGGATTTCCGCACCCATGATGTCGGAGGGCATCAAGTCGGGGGTGAACTGGATACGGTTGTAGCTCATATCTACAGCCTTTGCTATCGTGGTGATCATTAATGTTTTAGCAAGACCAGGAACACCAATCAACAAAGCGTGGCTGCGGCTGAACATAGCCATCAGCACGTTTTTCACCACATCGTCCTGACCCACAATCACCTTCGCAATCTCCTGTCTCAGAGTCTTATATTTTTCTACGAATGCTTCGATCGCTTCAATATCTGTCTTATTCTCTAAATCCATATCTTGTTTGTATAATAATCAATTGTTTTTTGTCCCTAAACTCCTAAACGCGTAAACTAGTAAACCTATAAACATGTAAACATGTAAACCTGTAAACCTGTAAACCTACCCTACGGAATTTGCCACTTTGTAACGAAAGGACAATCCTTATATTGTTCGGAAACTTTAATATTCGTGACTTTTACCTTTTCGAGGACCCATTTTTCCAGAGCGTCATACTTCTTCTGTTCCAGTGCGGCGTTTTTGATCATGTCGTAGTCCTCCACAAGGTTGGCTTTGTGCTCGGACACCCGCTCTTTGAGGAAGATCAGCCGGTAGCCCATCACGCCGTCGTCATTCACAAAAGGTACGCATTCGGAGTATTCGCCGGGGATCAGTTTGTTGATCGTGGTATATGTCGCGTCTTCAAGGGATTGGCGATCAAAAATCAGCGAGCTGTTGTAGGGGTTCACCACCATGCCGCCGTTCAGTCGCGTGCTACCCTCGGAGAATCTTTTCGCGGCTTCTTCAATGGAGAGTTTCTCGGATATAATGATGTTCCGCACGCTGTCCAAGTACATAATGGCTTTGACCTGTTCCTCTGTGGAGGGCTTCGGTTGGATCAGGATGTGCGCCACGCGAATCGATTCGCCGCGACGCTCGATCATTTGGATGATGTGAAAACCCGCTTGGGTTTGCACGATTTGCGACACCTCACCCGACTTCAGGTTGAAGGCTGCGGCCTCAAATTCGGGGTAAAGGGTTCCGCGCTCCACAAATCCGAGATCACCGCCCTTTGAAGCGCTACCGGGGTCGTCGGAGTAGAGTCGCGCCAGACCGCCGATCTTTTCGCCACGCAGGATACGTTCACGGTAGCTGTTCAATCGCTCTTTTACTTCGTTGATCTCCTCCTCGCTCACCGGTGGGATCTTCACGATTTCACCGAATTGGTAGGTCGTGCTGACCATCGGCATGCTGTCGGGGTCGATTTTCGAAGCGAACTGGTGTACTTCCGATGGCGTTATGGTGATGTCGCCCGTGATACTGGATTGCACCTGGTCGATCAGCGCCTGCTCTAACATCATCTCACGCAGCTCCTTTTTGATTTCCGTCATGGACTTGTGGAAGTAGTTCTCGATATATTTCACATCGCCGCCGGTCTGCTGCAGGAAGTACTGAATACGCGAGTTGAGTCGATAGTCCACCTCTTCGTCGCTGATTTCAATGCTGTCCAGATCCGCTTGGTGTAACATCAGTTTGTTGTATACCAGGTTCTCCAGAATGGAGCAGTAAATTTCGTCAGGGTTTTCCACTGTCCGGTACTGCGCCGTGTAGTCGTTGTAATGTTTTTCCAGGTCAGAGCGCATGATAATCGACTTTCCGACCACGGCCACAATGCCGTCGATCGGTGTCCCGCCTCCCTGAGCTTGGGTGCAGAGGAAGCCGATAATCAGTAATACACTCAATATCAATTTTCTCATTCTGATCTTTTTTGTAGCACACCAAAAAAATGGCGAAAATACAAAAAAAAAGAAGACCAATGCCTTCTTTTTCAATTTTTATAATCCCGTGTTTTTGGATTATTTTCTGCCCAGACTTTCATCAGACACGGTGAGTTTCTTTCTGCCCTTGGCTCTGCGTGCGGCCAACACTCTGCGGCCGTTTGCCGTTGACATTCTCTCTCTGAACCCGTGTTTATGTCTGCGTCTCGTGTTCGAGGGTTGATACGTTCTTTTCATATTATTAATAAATTACAGTTTTTATTCCTATCATTTTTTGGGGCTGCAAAAATACACTTTTTTTCTTTTCAACAACACCCTATTGAAAAAAATATTTTCAGAGTGTCGGAGAGGTGCCAAAAGAAGGTGTCAGGAGTATAATATCGAATTTCTTCCTTAAATTTATTAAAAAATAGTATATATAATATTAATGTATATTGCCAGATTTTAAGTTATTTTAGTTATAATTTTAATCAAAATACTAAAAATCAACGACTTACAAACTGTGAAAATTTATAAAAAACAATGAATCAGAAAGATAAATGATTTTCAGGTAAAAATACACTGATTTCGAAGGGTCCGAAATTCGATTTTTGCGCCATAAACGCAAAAATCTGCGAAAACTTCCGTCCGAGTCATGCCGAAAAGGGGTGAAAAAGGGCCAAAAAGCGCTGTTTTCAGGGGTATGGACGAAGAAAAATGCAATTTTATTTCACTGATTATCAACAAGATAGCATAAAAAATGCAGAAAAATAAAAAAAAGTGCGCGGGGTGTGATGTGTGTAATGGAAAAATACTATTTTTGCAATCCCAAACGACGACGATATGGGGCGAACGGAAAGAGGGGTTGTCAACAGGGGAATGTTCATTGAAAGA
>JAGBPE010000019.1 GCA_017633495.1 Bacteroidales bacterium
CTGGAACTTTACGCACCGTTGCGCACGAAATATTTCTCTCTGGATGCCGAGATGGTGTTGCAACACTCCACCAACGAGGCCATCACCGTGCCGCTGTTTGCCGGCAAGCTGAGCGCCCTCTACTCCACCCGCATCTTCAAGAAACGGCTCCGCTTCCAAGTGGGCGTGGACCTCTTCTACAACACCAAATACTACGCCGACGGCTATAACCCGATCATGCACCAGTTCTACTCGCAGCAGTACCTGATTACCGGCAACTACGTGTATGTGAACGCACACCTCGCCCTGCGCGTGAAGCGAACCTCTTTCTTCCTGCGCGGCGGCAACCTCCTTGCCGGACTCTTCAGCTACCGCTACATCACCACCCCCGGCTACCCGATGCAGGGCCGCAGTTTGGAATTGGGCGTGAATTGGAAGTTTTACGATTAAACCTGTAAACCCGTAAACCCGTAAACCAATATGGAATATAGAATCGAAAAAGACACATTAGGCGAAATGCGCGTGGAGGCCGACAAGCTCTGGGGCGCGCAGACACAAAGAGCGATGGAGAACTTCCAAATCGGAAAGAAGCACATCCCCATCGAGATCATATACGGCATCGCGACGGCCAAGAAGGCGGCCGCCTGCGCCAACTACGACTGCGGCGTGCTGCCCGAGGACAAACGCGACCTGATTGTGCGCGTGGTCGATGAGATCACCAGCGGACAGTGGGACGACCAGTTCCCGTTGCACATCTGGCAGACCGGCTCGGGCACGCAGACCAACATGAACGTCAACGAGGTGATCGCCCACCGCGCACAGCAGCTGCACGGCGGTCAGCTCACCGACTACCCCCTCTACATCTCCCCCAACGACGACGCCAACAAGTCGCAATCCACCAACGACATCTTCCCCACGGGCATGCGTATCGCCACGGCGATCAGCATCATCACGCGCACGCTGCCCGCACTGGAGCGCATGATGGCTACCTACCGCGAAAAGGTCGCCGAGTACGCCGACATCAAGAAGATCGGTCGCACGCACCTGATGGACGCCACCCCGCTCACTTTAGGCGACGAGCTTTCGGGACACCTATCACAACTGGAGCACGGCTATGAGGTTATCCAACAGAGCCTCAAGCACTTGATGGAGCTTCCTATTGGCGGCACGGCTGTCGGCAACGGCATCAACACGCCGGAAGGCTACGACAAACTCGCCTTGCAATACATCAACAAATTCACGGGTTACGAATTCACGAACTGTCCGAACAAGTTTGAAGCCATGGCCACCCACGACTCCCTTTGCGAGATGTCGGGGGCATTCAAACGTCTGGCCGTCTCCTTGATGAAGATTGCCAACGACTTCCGTCTGCTCAATTCGGGTCCGCGCTGCGGTTTGGGCGAGGTGATTCTGCCCGCCAACGAGCCGGGTTCCTCCATTATGCCGGGCAAGGTGAATCCCACGCAGTGCGAAGCGCTGTCGCAGGTCTGCTGCCAAGTCATCGGCAACGACGTGGCCATCACCACCGGTGCTATGCAGGGACATCTGCAGCTCAACGTCTTCATGCCGCTCATCGGCCGTAACCTGCTGCAGTCGTCACGCTTGCTGGCCGATGTCATCAACTCCTTCAACGACCACTGTCTGAAAGGCATCGTGCCGAACCGCGAGCGCATCGCCATGCACCTCCACAACTCGCTGATGCTGGTCACGAAGCTGAACCCGCACATCGGCTACTACAACTCCGCGAAGATCGCGCAACACGCCCACGAAAACGGCCTCACGCTGCGGGAATCCGCATTGGAATTGGGATTGGTTAGCGCAGAGGATTTTGATGAATGGATGAAGTTGTAGAGACGCATAATTATGCGTCTCCAAAATTTTGTGTCTCTACGTGTTGTATAAAGAAATAATTTCTATTTTTGCAAAGATAATTAGAATCGAAAAGAATGGAATATACAATCATCATTCAAAAAAACGCAAACGGCTGGTACACTGGACAATGCGAACAGATACCTGAAGCCATTTCTCAAGGCGAAACCCTTGAGGAACTAAAAGAGAACATGGCAGACGCCATAAAGATGGTCATTGATTATAAAAAAGAAGAAACCAGAAAACAATATATTGGCAAGCGGATTTTCCGCCGTCGCATCGCTGTATTATGAAACGACAATTACTCATACAACATCTAACCGCTCACAATTGCGTGCTCCTCCGGGAAGGGAAAAAACATAGTTTATACAAAAACACATCTAACGGAAAATCGACCTCTGTCCCACGGCATCCTGACATTCAGGAGATTACCGTCAAAGAGATTTGCAAGCAGTTGGGAATACCACAATCTCGAATCAACTAATATTATATTTAACCCCAATTATTCACCAAACCCCAAAGAGCACCAAAAAGAGAAATTGAAATTATAACATATTGACATAAAGCGTTTTCGCAAACCAAAAACCAATAATAAACATTGTTATCACCAAACCAAAAGAAAATGAAACAAAAAAATTCCCGTCCTACAATTGACCAAAATGAATCCTCTTTCGTCGGCGACTTGAAGGTTATCGTCGGATCGGCTCGCGAATACAGTTATCGTGCGGCAAATCTGATGCAGGTAGTCAGCAACTGGTTGGTTGGCTGGCGCATTGTAGAACAAGAACAGCATGGCAGCAAACGCGCCGAATATGGCAAACACATCATTGAGCTTGCCTCGAAAACGTTAACCGAAGAGTTCGGAAAAGGATATTCCGAAACAGCACTCAGAAGGTTTCGAAAGTTTTACTTGGAATTCAGTAATTTACAAGTACTCCAAGCTGTTCCAAAACAGTTTGTTGAACAACTCGCCCAAATTCAGCCACCATTGGTGGCTAAATCTGAGAAGAATGATTTGATGATTCAGCAAACGCCATTTGCTGAATTGGAAACAACAAACTCGTCAATTCAGCCACCGACGTTGGCTGAATCTGAAACGGCCATCCCATTATATCCTCAACTATCATGGATGCACTATGAAAGGCTGATGCGCGTGTCCGACCTCAATGCACGGCAATGGTATATGCAAGAGGCCGCCTCACAACAGTGGGATTATAGAACCCTGAAACGCAATATTGACACCCAGTACTACTATCGCCTCACGCAAACTCCTGATGCGAAGAAACAAGTGGTGATTGACGAAATGCTTGATTTGACGGCTGACTATCAGAAGGAGAAATCCGCATTCGTGAAGAATCCGATGTTGGTGGAGTTCCTCGGCCTGACTCAGGACACATCGCTTACAGAGACTGAACTGGAGACCTCTCTCTTGGACCACCTTCGTGACTTCCTGATGGAGTTGGGCAAGGGTTACGCCTTTGTGACTCGGCAACAGCACATCCATACAGATGACGACGACTATTACATTGATTTAGTTTTTTACAACTACATCCTTAAATGTTTCATTTTGATTGACTTAAAGACCACCAAGGTCAGTTATCAGGATGTGGGGCAGATGGACATGTACTTGAAAATGTTCGATACTTACAGACGTGGCGAGGGCGACAATCCCACCATCGGCATCATCCTTTGCGCAGAAACCAACGCGGATGTGGCAAGGTTTTCCACATTGGCGACCAATAAGCAGCTGTATGCAGCCAAATACCTGACGTATATGCCCTCCAAAGAAGATCTTCGCCGCGAGATAGAACGACAGAAGGAAATCTTCATACTCCAACAAAATAATCCGTACGGCTCGACCCAATAATTTTCGTATCTTCGCACCCTGAAATATTAGCCCCAAGTATTCACCAACCCCCATCGCGTATAGAGACAGAACAAACTTTTTAACATATTGACATAAAGCGTTTTCGAACAAACAATCTAATTATTGTGTTGACCCATTCGGGTAAGAATTCGGGAGTTTTGGTTTCTCGATATTCTGCTGAAAAGAAACAGATACAAGTTTTGGTGGCTGATGATGGGATGGGCATACACAGATCATTGACTGAAAACGACTTATATAAAGGTTTAACCGAGGCAGAAGCATTACAGCATGTAATTCTTGACAAGGTGACAGACGGAAAAGGCATGGGATTCGGATTGTATTCAACGAAAAATTTGATTACTTTTGCCGGCGGGACTTTGGTTATTGCATCTGGTCAGCACAAATTGGTTTATGATGGCATGCAAAGCACGGTTTGCGAGATTGAGAACACGGATGGAACGGTTGTTTACCTGGCGGTGAATGCAAATCGGGAGATTAATGCCAACGACGTAGTTGACAATCGCACGGACTGTGCTGCAGATTTTAACGAGGCCTTTTTAGAAGACGACGATTTGGACAATTTATGGTAAAACGATAGAAAGATGACGACATTCACATTCAAAGATTACGGGAATCAGCTTGGCACCCGCGTTCTGGGAGCCAAGGTGAGGGAAGATTTGCTTTCTGTGATGGTACGGGACAGCAAGGTGGTGCTTGATTTCAGCGGCGTGGACGTGGTGGCAAACGCCTTCGCCGACGAATGCATCGCAAAACTGCTGCTCATCATGTCCCTTTCTGAACTGAAAGACAGGACAACCTTCGCAGGTTTGAACGACATGGCCAAGATGAACATCGCCCTCGCCCTGAAACGAAGACAACTGGCGTTAGCCGCCAACTAATTTAATATAGGCTTACAAACATTTTTTTCACCAAACCCCAAAGAACACCAAAAAGAAAACTGAAATTATAACATATTGACATAAAGCGTTTTCGCTTTTCTTTGAGCAGTCCGAAACCTAGGAAATTTCAGATTACAATGCTTCAGAAAGCTGAAACGCTCACGGTCGTATCCGTGAGCTTTCTTGTTAGCATTGTAGGTTATCCTAGGACCTCGGACTCAACAAACGAAGTTCACGGATTTTTTTGCGTTTGTGAATGAGGGCGAAGACGGTTTGCAAAAGTCCATAAATCACCTTATTATAAACATAAAAAAGTAATAGTATGAAAAAAATCTTTATCATTGTGATTGCTCTGATGAGCAGTATTATTGCCTTCGCACAAAATAGCGGATTAGGCTTCAATTACCAAGCCGTCGTGCGCGACATCAACGGCATTTTGTTAGCGAACTCAAACGAGACGCTGCGTATCTCACTATTCCCTGGCCAACAGGCCAGCACTCCTACTTGGGTAGAGACACATGCTGTCCATACGGATCTTTCCGGCAGTTTTGGTATCACGGTGGGAACCGGTGTTCGACAATCAAACAGCACAGTGAACAATTTCTCTGACATCAACTTCTCCTCAGCTTATTACTGGATGAAAATCGAGATTTTGGAAGGTTCCACTTATCGGGAAGTAAGCTACTCACAACTGCCAAGTTCCCCATATTCAGAAGTGGCCTATAATGCCGCATCTTTACCTTTCCCTCCCGGAATGATAATGGCTTTTGCTGGCCCAGCCTCTAATATTCCCGCAGGTTGGTTACTGTGTGATGGCGCAGAAGTTAGTCGTACAACATATAGTAATCTCTATAATGCAATTGGCGTAAGTTGGGGGACAGGTAATAACTCCACAACATTCAATTTGCCTGATTTGAGAGGTATGTTTCTGAGAGGGGTTGCTGGCGCTGATACGGTAGGCGACCCAGATGCCAACAGCAGAGTCTCTCGCTATGACAATGGTGGCAATACAGGTAACAATGTGGGAAGTTATCAGGGAGATGCCATAAGGAATATCACAGGCTCCGTACATAATAATATTCAAGGTCATCGTGAATGGGGAGGACAAAGCGAGGGTGCCTTGGAATGGATGGAAGATAAGAGTGATGCTTCTTGGGAAGATTCCACTCATGGTTACTCTGGTATTTCTTTTGATGCCTCTCGCGTAGTTCCTGTCGGAAGCGACAACCGTCCGAAGAATGTTTATGTGACCTACATTATCAAATACTAACGGCCATGAAAAAAGTTCTACTTTCCATATTGCTTGTGGTAGTTGGATTGTCGGTCTTTTCGCAACCGGCCACAAGAATCTTGAATATGCGGCCTGCTTATCCGTTAGCCGTCGGTGAAACCACGGTTGACACTCTTAAGTATATACACAACGGTCTTATTCTGCAAGACATTGTTCAAGACAGTCTTCCCACATACGAAATCGGTCACATTTTTGCGCAAACCGTAAGATATACGGAAGAAGGGCATGGCTTCTACGTCAAAGCGGACTCTTTGCATTCCAATAATGTTATATATAGCATTGAGGTGGATTCGATGCCTGTAGGACCGATAGAATTCAACTCGTCCACAGGCCGATTCAAGTACTACCCTGCCGCAGAGGATTACCGTACGTTTTTTGTAACCTTCCGCGCCACGAACGGAGCAGACACGGTTTTGGAAGTGGTGGAGTTCGATCTGATGGTGCAGGTGTCACCTGAACAATACGCCTTCCAATCCCAAGGGGTAATGCCCAATGGTGAAGACTACACGCTCATCGCTTTCACCGATTCTAACATGTATCTCAACAATGAGAACCGGACAGCCTATAGCTACAG